>DAOVFI010000061.1 GCA_030673005.1 Planctomycetales bacterium | reverse complement strand
GGTCAGATACTGGATTCGATTCGCAGCCGGCTGGATATCTGGCTCGGGAAGCCCAAAAGATCCAGCGCCAAAGGCGGCGTGACGTTGCTCTATCGGTTTGAGTCAGAGATCGCCCCGGTGAGGCCGTTGCGGCTAAAGGTCGAGATCAATACTCGGGAGCACTTCACGGTATTGGGCCTCCGCCACCAACATCTGGATGTCCGCAACCCCTGGTTCAGCGGCACGGCTGAAGTAACCACCTACGAGCTTGACGAATTGCTCGGAACCAAGCTGCGAGCTTTATATCAACGGAAGAAGGGCCGCGACCTGTTCGACCTCTGGCTGTGCTTTCAGCAGGGGATAGTAGATCCTGATAAGGTCGTCGATTGCTTCTGCCGCTACATGAGACACGAAAAGCGGAAGATCACTCGCGCGGAATTCGAGAAGAACCTACATGCCAAGGCGGCCGATGCCGCTTTCCTGGACGACCTGCCTCCGCTTCTGGCCGAGGGCATTGTCTATGACCCGGCTGCTGCTATTCAGCAAATACAGGAGGTCTTCGTGCAGCGGTTGCCTGGCAAACCATGGAAAGGCACGCAAGACTGAAGACTAACAGGACGAGAAACCCAAAGCGGACTGAGCATCCAGGACTACGAGTCCCTGTGCCCAAACACCAACCGCCGGACGCTCCAGCGTGACCTTAAAGAAGGGGTTGTTGATTGAACGAGGAACCAGCACGACCGACCCTACGAAGCAATATGTACTATCGAAAAACTGAAGCGATGAGTTACTGTGACACGCTGCGACAAGTAGCTATGACAAGCTGTGACACGGTGCTGCGACACACTTGCGGCACAACTTACGACATACTTGCGACATGCTGTGGCAGGTAGCCATGCCAAGCTGTAACACAATTTAGAAACCGGGCTGGCCGTTGCTGCGGCGGGATGCGTGACTCCACTTGATATCTGGCGGTGGGATAGGCAGGCTGGTTGAAAGGGCGGCACCAGTCTGGCGAAGTGCTTCAATTTGATTCAGCGGTCTTTTGGGCCCCATCGGATCATACACTGGTCTTGATTTTGTGGCAGTTTTGTGGCAAAACGAGTTCGAAAACAGTTCAGGGGCCAGTTTCAGGACAGTGCCACAACAGTTCATAAGTCCTTACGTCGCAGAAAGTAAGTACAGTATTTGCAAGCAGTTAGAAACCCCTCGTCCTGGCTCGACACGCAGGAGGTCACTGGTTCAAGTCCAGTACGGCCCATTACTTATCGGCAGGTAAGCCAAAGAATTACAAGCCGTCATTCCTGCGACATCCCCACCGGCAATCGTGGTGCTACACTTTTGACTACACTTTTGAACGTGTAGGGAGGTGCAAAAATGTCACGAAGTCCACCTGCATCAAACCCGCTAATTTTTCACAAACACACTGGCCAGTACTATGTTACTTGCGACAAAAAGCGAGTCTATCTTGTTACGGCTTCTACCGGCTGCGGCATTGTGCCTACACCTCAAGTGTCCGCCTTTCGTAGAGCACCTCATCCTTACAGGACTTTTTCAACAATCCCTCTGTCCCCCCCTATTCCTCAAGCAGCAATACTGTCGCAGAGGCGGGCATGCCACGCCGACTTGTCTCGGCGAAGCGAAGCGGAGACGGAAGCGACAGTTTACCTTCGGCGTCGCTTTAACATCGCAACAGCGCCCAGAATAAGCATACTCGCGGAGGCGGGTTCGGGAATGAACTCGAGCGACATGCCGTCGCCGTAGTGTCCGTGAAATTCCACCTCCGAGCCGGTCGGGTCGTCGCGTTTATCTTCAACAGCGACAACGCAGACGGAAACGTAGTCCGTATTCGTCGGAAGAGCCAGTTCTTTGGTCGCAAATTCCCATGTGGCCGTATCGCCGTCGGTATATATAGATTGAGATTTCGAGGCAATACTCAAGGTTCGTATAAAATCAACCGGATCACCCTCATACGCGGCTATTGAGACTACAAACCTCGTATCGGTCTCGCTGTTCAAGTCAACGCGGTTAAAATAGCCCGAGGCCGTAACTGAAGTGCCTCCGGCAGAAATAGCGCTGCTGTAGGCGGAAAGATCGACCAGTTGAAATACCTGCGCCCAGCCGTGGCTCCCTACGGGAGGGCCGGCATAGGGGTAAATGAACTTTAGCATGTGCGAGCCATCCAGTGGCGTGATGCCGTCGGAGGCAGCGACTATCTCGCTGACGTCGCCGCTCCAGTAACCTGCGCCCGAAGGTAAACCTTCTCCGATCGGAACAACGTTCTCGAAACCGCTGTTAACCAGAAGATTCGCCGCAAAACCGACATTCGGACAAACCAACAGAGCCGCACACGAAAAGACCATACCTCTCAACAGTTGTGCTTTCATAGAACCTGTCTCCTCTCTTGAAAAACGTATTAATTGAGCTGAGCAAACCGTAAAACCGAAACGTGAAAAGCATTATACCTCCACTTGCCGTTTATGTCAAGAAAACCTTTTTCAAAACGAGCCGGTTGCGTTGTTCTTTTGGATCGCCCCTTCATTCATATTTACATCCACGACAGTTTCTGCTATATACGCCGCGTCAGGAGAGGTGGCTTATGATTATCGACGTACACGCACATTTGTACACGAGGCAGGGGCCTGATGTGCCGGGCTTCCATTGGCAACTGTCGTCTCTTCCCGAAGGGGACATCTCCGGCGCCGACGTGGCCAGAATCGTCAGGGAATCGCCTATCGACAAGATGATCCTCTCCAGCGGCGGCAACGACATGGGTCCGACGGACGTGGAAATGCGAGCGGGCAACCGCCGCATCGCAGAACTGGTCAAGAATTACCCCGACCAGTTCATCGCCTATTGCTCGGTGCACCCGCATTATCTGGACGAGTCGCTTGAGGAGATGGAATATACGGTCCGGGAATTGGGCTTCGTCGGCATCGGCGAGATCTGCCCACACGTGCAGGACTTCGAGATGGATTCTGCTATGGTTCGCACGATTATCGAAAAGGCCATCGAACTGGATGTGCCGTTGAATCTCCATTCCTCCGAACCGGAACATTTCCAGGCGATTGCCAAACTGGCGGCGGAATTCCCGACCGCGAGAATAATCATGGCCCATTTCGGAGGTTTTCGGTTCTGGCGGGACGGGATAGAGGCGATTAAAGACTGCGAAAATGTCTGGGCTGACTGTTCGGCCTGGGTGATGTACACTGCCGGCGCATTCGAGAGCACAGTCAATAAGATCGGGGCCGGGCGCGTGCTTTTCGGTACGGACTTTCCGATATGCGACCTGGACATGGCCGCCTATAAACTCACACACAGCGGCCTGTCACAGCGACAGGTGGACCTTATCGGCTTCGAGAACGCGAAGGCGCTTTTCAAACTGGAACTGTAGGCCGGGACGGAGCGCAGCGGAGTCCCGGCGATTCAAACTATGATTATCGACGTACACGCACATTTGCCGACGGAAAGGTGTTCCGACTGGTCGGACTTGCAGTGGGAACTTGTCGGGCTTGACGGGCCGGAGGTCTCCGCCGCCGACGTGGCGAGGATCGTCCGGGCTTCGCCGATTGACAGGATGATCCTTTGCGGACTCTACGGCGACGAAGGCCCGACGGTCGAGGAAATGCGGGCGGGCAATCGGCGACTGGCCGAAGCCGTCCGGGCCTGTCCCGACCTGTTCAGAGCATACTGCTCCGTGAATCCGCACTGCCTGGAAGAATCGCTGGAAGAGATGGACCACACCGTCAGGAACCTGGGCTTCGTCGGTATCGGTGAAGTCTGCCCGCACCCGCTGGTCTCCGAGACAGACACCCCCGAAGTCCGCGCGATCATCGAAAAAGCCGTCGAACTGGACGTGCCGCTGAATATCCATTCTTCCGAGCCGCATCATTATAAAGGCATAGCAGGAATGGCCGATCAATACCCCTCAGCACGGATCATCATGGCCCACTTTGGGGGGTTTCGGTTCTGGAGGGATGCAATAGAAACGATTAAAGACTGCGAGAACGTATGGGTGGACTGCTCGGCCTGGGTGCTGTTCACGATGGGCGCTTTCGAGAGCACGGTCAATAAGATCGGGGCATCGAGGGTCCTGTTTGGAACGGACTTTCCGCTGTGCGATCCGGATACAGCCGCCTATAAACTAACCCACAGCGGGCTGTCGCAGCGACAGGTGGACCTGATCGGCTTCGAAAACGCAAAGGCGCTGTTCAAACTGAAACTGTAGGCCGGGACGGAGCGCAGCGAAGTCCCGGCAATTCAGGCTGACGGAAGGATTGACCGATGATGCGCAGAAGGGCGTTCGTGCTGGTCTGTGCTTTTCTGCCGGTTATATTTCTTATGACGTTGAACTGCAAAAAAGAATCCGACGGGAGCAGAAAGACATCAGCGACCTCCGCTCCATCGACCACCGTACGGTCCGGCCGGGGCAGCCCGACCCGCCCGCTCATAGGACTGACCAGCGTCTATCAGAAACCGGACCGGGGCGGCAGGGCCACCATTCGAGTCAACTTCGATTACGTTCAATCCGTCGTTGAAGCCGGAGGTGTCCCTGTAATCCTGCCGGTCAACGGCGACCGGAGCACACTGAAGCGATACGTCGGACTGCTGGACGGCCTGGTGCTTGTAGGAGGCAGGGACATCCCGCCGTCGGCATACGGCGAAAAGCCGCTGCCACAAGTCAGGAGCATGCCAGCAACGAGGTACGAATTCGAACGTGAACTTATTTCACTCTGGCTCGATAGCGATAAACCGCTTCTGGGCATCTGCCTGGGCGCCCAGTTTGCCAACGTAGTGGTCGGCGGGACGCTCATCCAGGATATCCCCACACAGGTGGGCGCGAAGGTTGTCCACCGCAGCCGGGATATCTGGACCAGGCACGTCATTGTGATTGAACCGGACAGCCGGTTGAGGAAAATACTCGACGCCGAACGGGTCGTAGTGAACTCCGGTCATCACCAAGCCGTCAAGGACCCCGGAAAGGGCCTGAAGGTCGTGGCGCGGAGCCTGGACGGCGTCATCGAAGCACTGGAAGCGACGGATGAGAGATTCTGCCTTCTCGTACAGTGGCATCCGGAGCGAATGAGCGATCCCGAACATCGAAAGGCGATCTTCGGAGCAATGATCAAAGCCTGCAAAAACAGTAACCGGCTTGCCACGCCGTCCGGGCTACGGCAGGCTCCGCCCTGACGAGAGCCTTAGCGAAGGCGGGTAGTCAGTAATCCGTTTAATAATGAGGAAGACCAATGCGAATTGATTGTCATTCACACTGTTCAGTTTCGTACGGGCCCTGGCCGAGTCATCATCGGGTAGTAGCCGACGCAAAGCGTCTCGGTATGGATAAGGTCTGCTGCTCCCACCCGCTGGACACCAAGCCGACCGATCCGAAAAAGATTCTCAAGGCCAACAACGACATCCTGGCGGCGATGCGGGCGTATCCCGACGTAATTCTCGGACAGTGCTATATTGACCCCGGACACGCGCGCTTTGCCCAGGACGAGATTACCCGATGCGTAGTGAACGGCGGGATGATCGGCCTGAAATTCTACCACCAGTATCGGATGAACGACCCGGTCTTCGGGCCGGTAATCGAGCGCTGCATCGAACTGGGCGTCCCGATGCTTATGCACGCCGGTCATCCGACCGACATGGCCGAACTCGCCACCCAGCCGCTGATAAGCGGCGCAGACCACTTCATCGCCCCGGCGAGGCTTTATCCCGAGGCGATCTTCATCATCGGGCACATCGGCGGCGGGGGCGACTGGGAGTGGCAGATAAAGGCAATGAGCCGGGCGCCCAAGAACGTCTATATGGACACCAGCGGAAGCGTTATCGACGCCGGAATGATCGAAAAGGCCGTCCGCGACCTTGGCGCCGAGCGACTGCTGTTTGCCACCGATATGTCAACCGAGCGCGGTGTGGGTAAAATACTCGACGCCGACATCACGCCGCGACAGCGAGAGATGATCTGGAGCGAGAACTTCCAGAGAATACTCCAAATGAGAAAGGTCTAATAAATGATTTACGACGCCGACACATGGATAGGCCACTGGCCTTATCGCCGCCTGCCGCAAACTTCCGCTGCGGATTTGCTGCGAAAGATGGATTCGGCCGGCATCGACAAGGCCCTGGTCGGTTCGCTTCAAGGCATCTTCTACAAGGACTCCCACGAAGCCAACCGCGAGTTGGCCAAATCTGTCCGCCGCCACCGCGACCGCCTTATTCCATGCGCGATCCTCAACCCGACCTACTTCGGCTGGGCCGAAGACCTCAAACAGTGCCGCGAAGAATGGTCCATGCCGGTCCTGCGACTTATCCCGCAGTATCACCTGTACAAACTCACCGACTCCGTAGCCGAGGAAATTGTTACAGCCGCTCACGATCTGAAGATGCGTGTGGCGGTCTATGGACGAGTTGTTGACCTGCGAGGCCGAAGCCACCTGGACCAGTCCCGAAAGGTGCCGACCGAGGAGATTCTTGCGATGTTCGGGAAATTCCGCGGCGCCTCGTTCATGCTGCTCAATTCAGGCGCTGTCAAACCGCCCAATGGTGCCAAAGCGCCGAAGATTTTTCAGGACACAGCCATAATGCACGGCGGCTGCGGGGTTGGTATCGAAAACAACCTGAAGATTTGCCCAGCCGACAGATTAATGTTCGGCTCGACGATGCTGCTGCGATACCCCCGACCGGCCCTGATTGCGATAGAAAACGTCAAGGCCACAAAGGCACAGAAGGAAAAAATCCTCTACAAGAACCTCAAACGCCTCATCCCGGAAATGGGATAAGTCTGATGAGCTTGTATCTTGTAGGCCGGGACGGAGCGCAGCGCAGTCCCGGCAACCTGGACTGTCCTGATGCGCCGGGACTCCGCTGCGCTGCGTCCCGGACTACGGACTGCGATGCGAGCGAAAGCATGGCACCCATCATTGATGTTACAAAATATCCCAACGGAGAAACGCGATGCAGAAATACCAACTCCCCGACACCCCCCTGCCGTTCGTCAATACCGAGATCGCCGAGATTGAAGTTGACGGGCAAGTTCGCCTGGTCTCCAGCATCTGGGGCGGCCTGAACGGCGGGCGGATTTACATCTTCAATCCCGACACCGGCGAGAGCATCTGCCGGCATCTGCCCGAAGGCATAGGCGGAGCGTACATGCTCCGGCCGGCGTCCGACGGGCGGCTGTACCTCGGCTGCGGTGAAGGTTCGCTGGTGGTCTATGACCCGGCCGCCGACCGTTTCGAGGTGCTCGTCAGCGGCGAGTTGGACGGGATTACCTGGGGCGGATGCGTTACCGATTCGCTGGCGGTCTGGTCGTCCTCTCCGTCCGATGCGTGCGTCTATAACTGGCGGGAACGGAAACTGCTGAAGACCTTCCGCCCGCTGGATTCGTCCCCATCTTCTTCCCACTACGCCCATAACGTCACCGAATGTCCCGACGGAAAGATCCTCCTGGGCCTGAACGTTCCCCAGGCAAAATTGATCCTTCTGGACGCGGACACGCTGGAAGCAAAGTCCCATACGCCCGAAGCCCTTGCCGGTCAGAGTTATACGCAGTGGCTGGCGTTCCTTGATACCGAGCGCCTTGCGGTCGTTACCGGCAATGAAATTCTCATACTGCGTTATCCGTCATTCGAGTTGGTTCGGCGCATCGGTCCGCCGGGAGACGCCGAATCAGGTCATCATTTACAAAGACGGGCCTGCTGTCTGATCGACGGGAAGGTCTTCAGCCTGTTCTGGCCCGGCGGCGACCTGTATCGCATTGACCCGTCCACCGACGGCTCGAATTGGAAACTCGTGCGGGAACGATTCGTCGGCGATGCCCCGGCAATGCTCCACGCCCTGGCAGACCGATACGTATGTGCACTTGATACGGGCGGGCGATTCCTGCGTTATGACACGCAGACAGGCGAGATTTTCGATTTCCAACTCGATTCCGCCGGACCGATGGACACTGAAACGATGTGTGTCATTCCGCAGACAGGACGTATCTTCGGCGCACCTTATATTAATCAGCGGTTCTGGGAGATTGACCTTCAAACCGACCGGGGCGCCGACCTCGGCAGGGCAGCTCCCGGCGGCGGGCAGATATGTTGCATGGCGTGGGACGAGCAAACCGCCAGGCTGATAATGGCGAGTTACACCACCTGTACCGTAACCGCCTTCGACCCAGCGGCGCCCGCCTCCTGGCCTGAAAATCCGCGCCCGCTGGCGAAAATCGGGCACGAGCAGATGAGGCCGAAGTCAATCGCCCACGATGGACGGTTCGTCTGGCTGGCGTCAAGCGCCGAGTACGGCCACCTGGGCGGGGCGTTGTCCCGGCTGGACCCAGCCGGCGGCGAAATACGCGTATGGCGGAATATTGTCCCCAACCAGACGCCTAACAGACTTCTGATTAATCCTGCCGCCAAAAGGATATATTTCGCCACCGAAGTCTATGCTGACGGCGATTCGACACCGGCGACAGAGCGGACCGCACAACTCGTAGCGTTCGACACCGAAAACCTTTCCATCGACCGTCAGCAGGCCGTCCGCGACGGAACCAGAATCGCACGCCTGCTGGCGATGCTCCCGTCCGGAGCGATCCTCGGTCTGGAGGGAAATGTCGAATTCACCTGGCACCTGCAGGCCGGAACACTGTTTGTATGGAACCCATCCGACGGCTCAATCGAGTACCTGAACGAGATTACCGAAAACCTTGTCGATGCAGCCGTCGGTCCTGACGGGCAAATTTACGCCTCCTTCGGCGAGCATGTCTGTGCGCTTACACTGGAAGGCTCGGAAGTTTCATTCGAGCCGATCACCCGGACGGGCGATTGGCCGGGGCAGTACCTGCAGGTTCACGACGGCGTACTGTACTTTGTCGTCGGTAACGAACTGTGGTCGATCCCGCTGAAGGATGCAAAGGAGTAAATGACATGCGCGCGAGCATCAAAGCCGGCGTAGTTGTTACAATTGTCCTCATCGTCGCAGGACTGGCAGTGCAACAGGGCTGTCATCGTCCTGTCGGCCAAAGCCCCGTTCCTGAAACCGCCATTCGCAGGTATCTGATCCCTCCGACGCGCCTGCCGTTCGTTAACGCCGAGATCGCCGAAATCAAGGTCGGCGGGCAACTGCGGCTGGTATCGAGCATCTATGGCGGGAAAAACCCCGGGCGGATATACATTTTTGATCCGAACACGGGTAAGAGCGTTTGTCGGCATCTGCCGGAGGGGATTCCGGGCGCGTACATGCTGCGGACCGGACCCGACGGCCGACTTTACCTCGGCTGTGGGAACGGGTCGCTTGCCGTCTATGACCCGAAGGCCGACCGCTTCGAGGTGCTCGTCAGCGGCAAGATGCGAGGGATTACCTGGGGTGGATGCGTTACCGATTCGTTGGTGGTCTTCTCGGCCAATCCGGGTCATGCGTGCGTCTATAACTGGCGTAAGCGGAAACTGCTGAAGGTCTTCAAACCCCTGGATTCCGCCAAGCCGACCGCCCTGTACGCCCACAATGTCCTGGAATGTCCGGACGGGAAGATACTCCTGGGCGTCAATGTTCCCCAGGCCAGGTTTATACTGCTGGACCCGGTTACGTTGAAGGCGGAATCCCATACGCCCGCCGTGTTGAAAGGACAAAACTGGACGCGAAGCCTGACATTTCTGGATAACGGACGCCTGGCGCTGCTGTGTAATAACGAAATCCTTATACTGCGGTATCCGTCATTTAAGTTGTCCCGCCGCATCGCCTCGCCCGCGGGTCGTGGGTTGGGGCGATTTTGCCTGCTCGGAAGACACATCTATGCCCTGCTTGGCCCTGGCGGCGAGCTTTATCGTATCAATCCCAGAGACGCAAAGTCGAATTGGAAACTTGTGAGCAAAGGTTTCATCGATGACGGCTTTGGGGCGATACTCCACGCCCTGTCGGACCGATACGTCTGCGCACTGACGAGTGCGGGACGATTTATGCGTTACGACACGCGGAGCGGGAAGGTCTTCCGGCGCGACCTCGACTCGAACGGTCGGATGGGGACCAACGCGATGTGTGTCGTTCCGCAG
>DAOVFI010000380.1 GCA_030673005.1 Planctomycetales bacterium | reverse complement strand
CACGACCATGCCGGCGTAAAAATCCTTCATCGCCTTGTCCCGCCTGGCAACCAGGTCGGCGATTTCCTTCTGCTGCCGGTCGCTCAGCCCACAGACCTTGGCCAACTGTACGTGCAACGGGGATTTGTCGGGCGCGAGGGGTTTTTTATTAATAGGCTTTACCGCCGGCTTCGAGATGGCAACAGCCTTTTCCCATTCCTTGCGAAGCCCGCTCATGCGAGCCAGGAGTTTGTCCATCCCCTTTGCCGCATCGCCGTCGAGGACTCCTTGCAGGCCGTCCAGACGCTTGAGCATCTTCAAATCCCAGCCGAGATTCTCGTAGAGCGCCAATCCGCCGGCGGAAACCCTTATCGTGTAGGTCGGTCCGCCCGGAGGCTTCGCCAGTCTGATCCCGGTCAGATTCATTGAGCGACCGAGAAAACCATCACTCCCCAGTTGGTTGATGATCTTTTCGGTTTGTTCCTTGGAAATCTGGACCACCGGCCAGAGATGGTCGTCTATGATCCGAGGAACGAGGGTCAGGGAGGAAAATGACTTGTCCTGATCCTGTTTGCCGTGATAGCGCAAGGTCAGGTCAAACCGGTTCAGTTGGCCCTTGAGTTTTTTCGCCCGCTCGACGGCGGGGTCGGGCTTGACGGCCACAGTGAGTGTGAAGGTCTTGATGACGGGCGTTTGCATCTTCCTTCTTGAGGCTTTTCGATATTTCAACGTCAGTTTGGCTATTCCCGGCCTGGTCGCCAAAAAGGTAAAGATGAACCTTCCGGGAACTTTGGCGCCCTTCTGGTCGCGCGAGACATATTTACCGTTGTCCACATGCACGATTGTCTGGCCTTCGCCTTCGACCTTCGCTATCAACCAGTACCAGGGCCGCGGATTGCTGTCCAGACGGATGATGATTCTCTGCCGGACAACGGCCGAGACCTTCTTGCCGTTGGCCGAATCGTCCAGTTCCAGTGGGGCAGGAGGATTGGCCGGCGCATCCGGCGACGGCAGAAGCCGACCGGTTTCCAGGTAGAGCGGACCGTCGCGGTACCTCTTGAGCAGCCAGCCGGCGTGTACCATGTGCTTGCTCAGGCTCACGTCCGGGTCGAAGTGCTGCATCAGGCCCCACGGTGTCCAGATGCGGTCGTACTCCTTACCGGCGATGGGCTTTCCCTCATAGGTAAGCCGGCCGAGGCGGTTCTCGTTGCGAGTGCCGGCGGCGCCTATGTTGTACTCGTATCTCCACTTGCCGAGGGCGTACACGCCGGACTTTTTCGTATCAACCCTGGCGGACTTCAGCACAGGCCTGGGACCCTTCAGCGGTGCCCGGCAGTGCTCGCACTGACCGAGCCTGGCCGAGCATTTTTTGCACAGTACGAACGCCCCGCCGCCGGTCTCCTTGCCGCAAACAACGCACTTGCCGAGGTCGCCGGGATAGTACCTGCCCTTGCATGTTTGGCACAGTTCGGCCCCGGCCGGAGCGGCGAACACCAGCATAGCCAGCACGCCCAATGCGATAACAAGTCGTTTCATGATCTCACTCCCGCCGGTCTGTAACACATAATTAACCGGGCCGGTGGCACGGTCAATCTGGAGCGTAGCGGAAGATTGGCCGTGGTATGCGTAACTGAAGAATCCACGGCCAAGTCTTCGACTTGACCGTGCCACCCAGCTCGCCTTTCTTCTATGGATTGCCGGGACTTCGCTTACGCTCCGTCCCGGCCTACCGACTCCTGCCACTTTTGCGCACAATAAACCTTCGTTCTTATACGGTTGGACGCCTGGCTTATAGGAAAGTTCCCCTTTTCCCCCATGCTGTCTAACCCTTCCCGGCGATAAGTTCGCGCGCCAGTCGAATCGCTTCGCGCCGACCGGTAATCCGTTCGTTCAATTGTGCGTCGTACAGCGTGCGAAGGATTCGCCCGAGCGACGGACCTTCGGTAAGCCCCAGTTTCATAAGGTCCGCTCCTGTAACCAGCGGGGGAGGTTCGATCTGTTCGGGGTCGATTTTCCTGATCCGCCGGCGAACGGCACGGCAGCGGCTTGTCTTACCGGTGATTGTGCGCTCCTCAATGCGCCAGAGTCTCTCCAGACGGCGGAAGTCCCTATGTGCGAGCAACCGCTTCAAATCGGCAAGGGATGCTTCGGGAAGCGTTTTCCAGTCGTGCAGGTGTTTGCTCATCCAGACCAGCGAATCGCGCATGCTGTTCGGGGCACCCCAGCGGCGGATTATTTTCCGGATGTCCTTGCCGGGCAGTTCACACAGCAAGGCTGCGAACGTCAGCAGTACGTCGCGCCTGCGGGCCACCGCCTTGACATGGGCTATTGCCGTCGGCCAAACACCGGGCGAGGTGAACAATTCAGGCAGTACCGCCCCGGCCAGGCCCGACTCGGCAAGTTGCTCCAGCGTAGTCGCCGCCGTATCGCGGGCGAGAATCTTCTCGAGTTCTTCGCGGACGCGCTCGCCGCTTATCCGGGTAATCCGTCCGGCGCGGCGTTTGATCGCAGCGGCGGTGGCCCGATCGATCCGAAAGCCAAATCGTCCGGCGAAACGCACTGCCCGCAACATTCGCAGGTAATCTTCGGCGAATCGCTGCTCCGGGTCGCCGATGGCGCGGATGACGCCGGCGTCCAGGTCGGCCTTGCCGCCGACGTAGTCAATCACTCGCCCGGCCAGCGGATCGTGGAACATGCCGTTGATGGTAAAATCCCGCCGCTGAGCGTCTTCGCGCGCGGTAACAAACTTCACGCCGTCGGGGCGCCGTCCGTCGGAATATGAAAGGTCGCTGCGAAAGGTTGCAACCTCGACGGTTCTGCCCTTGATTATGACCATTGCCACGCCGAACTTCGCTCCGATCATCAGCACGTGGGCGAAGAGGCGCTTTACCTGCCGGGGCGTT
>DAOVFI010000607.1 GCA_030673005.1 Planctomycetales bacterium | reverse complement strand
CGAAAGCCCCGGCAGAGGCATCGGTATCTACGACAAAAACAAGGAATTCTACGAGCGGCGGAAGCGCGCCGGCGACGAGGTCTGGTGGTACCTGGCCGTCGAGCCGCATCCGTTCCCCATCTGGAACCTGGACGACCCGCTGGTCGATTGCCGCATCACGGGCTGGCTGACCTGGCGGTACGGGCTGGACGGGCTGGGTTACTGGAACGTCAACGCCTGGCATTACAACACCAGACCCGAAAAACCCTTCGAAGGCAACTTCAGCCGAAATGCCGCCGAACGTTGGCCCAACAAGCCGTGGGATTCGACTCACGTCTCGTCGATCCTCGGCAAGCCGGCGCAATGCCCCGGCTGCGGGCAACTGGTCTATCCCGGCCCGGACGGACCCGTAAGTTCAATGCGGATGGAGACCATCAGGGACGGCATCGAAGATTACGAATACCTCCGCCTGCTGGAGCGGAAGACCGCAACCCTGGCTGCCAAACGCAGCACGCCCGCCCGGCAGAAACTGCTCCGCGCTTCGCAGCGCGTCCTCGCAGCCGCACGCCGGGCGGCAAACCGGGCAGACGATTGGGAGCAGGACGGACAAAAACTCCTGACGCTGAGGATCAGGATCGGGCGACAGATCGAAGCATTGAGTCGAACTTTACGGAAATAGCCCCCATCTCCGTTCATTTAACAAGGTGGCACAGACGGGGTGGCACGGTCAAGCCGGAGCGCAGCGCCTGCCTGCCGGCTTGCCTACCGGCAGGCAGGTAGGCAGGGAGGCTTGGCCGTGTCCGGAGCTGACACGGCCAAGTGAGCCAAGGTCTTGCGACATTGGCTCACTTGACCGTGCCACCTGCAAATTCAAGATTGACAGAGTAGTTAGTTTGAATTCCGTTATGTTGGATCGTGATTTTGACATTGTGGTAATCGGCGGCGGTCATGCAGGGGTCGAGGCGGCGTGGGCGTCGGCCCGGCTGGGCGCGCCGACGGCGCTGGTAACGCTGAATGCCTCGAAAATCTCGCAGATGTCGTGCAATCCGGCTATCGGCGGGGTGGGCAAGGGCCAGATGGTCCGCGAGATAGACGCGCTCGGCGGGCTGATGGGCATTGCCGCCGACGCTACCGGTATGCAATTTCGCGTCCTCAACCGCTCCAAAGGCCCGGCCGTCCGGGGGCCGCGATGCCAGTCCGACCGGCACGCTTACGCAGCCTTCGTTCAGAAAACACTCGCAAACCTCGAAAACCTTACCATCATCGAAGGTGAAGCGACGGAAATCGTTACGGAAGACAACCGCGTGGTTGGCGTGAAGGTAATTACTTCGGTTGCTCAAGCCCACGGAACGCAGTCCGTGGGCTTGGCCGAATTACGCACCCGCGCTGCGATTGTGACGGCCGGAACGTTTCTTCGCGGGTTGATGCACTGCGGCGAGAAAGTCTGGTCCGGCGGTCGGTACGACGAACCGGCGGCAGAGAACCTTTCGGCGTCGCTGGAGTCGGTGGGCATCAGATTGGCGCGTCTGAAGACGGGCACCTGCCCGCGAATCGC
>DAOVFI010000495.1 GCA_030673005.1 Planctomycetales bacterium | reverse complement strand
CGCCGTGGGACTTCTCGCCGACGCCGTCGGCGACGTCGTGGACGTTGATGAAAGCCAGATCGAACCGCCGCCCGCCAGCGTCGGCGAAATCAGCGGACGGTACCTCTCGGGCGTGGTCAAACTCGACGGCGACCTGCTGGTCCTTCTGGACGTGGATAACGTCCTTGCTGAAAAGGCAGTGGCCAAAGCATAGAAAAACGATGGTGGCACAGGTTTGTAACCTGTGCATTATTTATAACAGATGTTACAGCACAGGTTGAAAACCTGTGCCACCTTGAGAAGGAGAAAGAAGATGCTGAAGAACGTAATGAACAATGTGAAGTTGCGGACGAAGATCGGTGGTGGATTCATACTGGTTCTGATGCTGACGGTGGCGCTGGGCGTCGTCGCCTACAGCGGGATGCACTCCGTCGATGACAAGGTCGAAAAGACCAACGCCTTCCACGAGATCATCCACACCGTGATGGTTATCCGCCAGCAGGAAAAGAACTTCATGCTGCGACACGAGCACAAATACGCCGCCAAGGTCGATGAGTTGCTCGAGCAGACTGAAACGGACCTGGCCGAACTGGAAGAGAAGTTCGACGACCAGGCCCACCGCACTACACTCGAAGAGATTATCGGTGAGGTTGAGGCGTACAAGTCAGCCTTCGATCACTACGTGGAGCTGGCGGAAAAGAAAGATACCGTAATGGCGACCTCCGGTAACTTAGTCCAGAACGCAAGAAAAGTAGTAACAGTTGCCGAGGCTATGCGCGCCGAGCAAAAGAAACAACTGTCGGAAATCCTGGCCGGCGGAACGTTGAACTCACAGCAAATTAACGACAAACTCACCAAGGCCGACGATGCCGCCAGGTTAATCAAGTGGTCTCTGGAATGTCGCCGACAGGAAAAGAATTATATACTCCGAGGCGACCAGCAGTACACAAAGCGAGTGGATGAGTACGCCGATAAGATCGCCGGATTGGGCAAGGACATGAAGTCTCGCTATCAGCAGGAAAAGAACAAGCAGCAGGCCGATGCAATAATCGCCGCGATTGGAATCTACAAGAAGTACTTTGACGAATTTGTGACCCTGACGGGCCAGCAGAAGATCGCCCAGGAACGTATGCTGGTCGCAGCCAGGGCGACGATTAAACATAGCGAGAAGGTCAGCGCCGCCCAGACCGAGCAGATGAATGCGCAGATGACCGCCTCCAACACGCTTGTAACGATAGGAGCGATTGTCGCTGTCGTACTGGGAGCGGGTTTTGCGACTCTGATTACGCGAGCCCTGACCGGACCGATTAACACGTTGGTCGAACGCTTCAGCAAAATGGCTGAAGGCGACCTGACGCAGCGCGCGCCGCAAGGTGGAAAGGACGAAATCGGGACGCTGTTCAACTCGTTTAACGAGTTCGGCCGGAAGATTCAGGCAGTCATAAAGAACATCACCGGCAACACGTCCACGCTGACCGGTTCGTCAAAAGTCCTGAACGACACGTCCAACACGGTAGCCGGCAATTCCGAGGAGATGGCCGGTCAGGCCAATACCGCCGCCGCCGCCACCGAGCAGGCATCGACCGGCATCAAGACAATGGCCGCCAGCGTCGAGCAGATCAGCACGAACTCCAACAGCGTCGCAGGCGCCGCCGAGCAGGTAACCGGCAACCTTAACGCCGTCGGAGCGTCCGTCGAGCAGATGTCCAGCAATATGTCAACAATAGCCTCGGCGACCGAGGAAATGACCTCCTCGGTCAACACCGTCGCAAGCGCCATCGAGGAGATGTCAACATCGCTGGCGGAGGTTTCAAAGAACACAGACAAGTCTTCAGACGTTGCCAGCAAGGCGGCAGAGACCGCCAAGGCGACGTCGCAGAGCGTCGATGCGCTGGGCCAGTCGGCAGAAGAGATCGGCAAGGTCGTCGAGGTAATCAGCGGTATCGCCGCCCAGACGAACCTGCTGGCGCTGAACGCGACGATCGAGGCTGCTTCAGCGGGCGAGGCGGGCAAGGGCTTCGCCGTAGTCGCCAACGAGGTGAAGGAACTGGCAAAACAGACGGCCTCGGCGACCGACGACATCCGACAGCAGGTCGAGACCATGCAGGCCA
>DAOVFI010000593.1 GCA_030673005.1 Planctomycetales bacterium | reverse complement strand
TCCAGGCCGCCCTCGGTGGTAACCTCCTGACGGTTCTCCGGAACGAGCGACGCCTGCTCGGGCTTTATTTCCAGCGCGATCTCGACGATCTCGTCGGCCAGCGACATCTCCATATTCAACTTGACCTGGACGGTTTCCTTCAGCAGCCGGACGTCGCGGTCGATGATGTGCCGGCGGTCCTGGCGAAGGTGAAACGTAATGCAGTCGGCCCCGCCGAGTTCCGCCTCGGCCGCCGCCCAGACCGGGTCCGGCTCCACCGTCCGCCTCGCCTGTCGAACAGTCGCTACGTGATCGATATTTACTCCTAGTCCTGCCATAGTTCTGCTCCTGTAAATGCGGGAAAATGGGCCGCAGAGGCGCAGAGATCGCAGAGAAAATAATAAATCAAAAAGATAAACGCTTTACTTTTTTCCTTTTTTTGAACCTCTGCGTTCTCTGCGCCTCTGCGGCTTCCGGCTTTTAGCCTACCTGAAAATTCCTCCGCCCGCAAACCTTTGCTTCCGGCGGAAAGGACTGTAAAATAGTCCCCGAAAGAAGTCTTCCATGAATCGCAGAATTATCTTTGGTTTGCTTTCGCTTCCGGCCGTTTTTTCCATAATGTCGCTGCCTCAGGCCCAGGCGATCCCGCCGCCTAAGCAGGTCGAACTGCTGGACGGGGCGAAGTGGGTTTGCAGCACCGACGGCGGAAAGACCTTCTCGCCCGAACCGGTTACTATCAAGGCCGAGACGACCGTTACCGTTACCGCCCGGACGGAATTCGAGGTGGCTGACACCACCTGGCTGGTCGTGTTGGAATTGACCCACGGCCTGCCGCCGTGGAAAAAACCGAAATTCTCCCTCAACGGCAGCGAAATCAAAGGCCCGATGAAGGGAATGTACTACAAAACAATCCCCGCAATCGACGCGAAACTGCTGAAAAAGGGCAAGAACGTCCTGACGGCCGGGATCACGCTCAAGAATAAATCCACCAAGCGGCGCAAGGCAAAGGATTATCAACTCAAGATCGCCATGCGCCTGGTCGCGCTAAGGACGTCCCACCTGCAAATCCAGACCGGCCCGATACTCGGTGCTGTCGGAAAGGACTATTTCACTATCACCTGCCGGACAAACATGCCGGCAGTGGCTGAGGTATCACAATCGCTGCCGATGTGCAGCAACAAAAAAATAACCATGTGTAAGATCGTCGCTACTTCCGGTCTTGGTTTGCTTCACAGATTTCGGATTGAAAAGGACAACTTCATACCCAATCACGAATATGGCCTATCCGTGCAAAATTGGGACATCAGCACGCTGTCCAGGTCGTTCAGGTCGCCGCAGTTGGCGGACCAAGGCCTCCGTTTCGTCGCGATGGGCGACAGCAGGACTTTTCCGAAAGACTGGGCGAAGGTGACAGATGCGGTTCTCAATGCCAAGCCTGATTTAGTTGCCTTTTCCGGCGACATGGTTGGTGACGGGCGGAATGACTGGGAATGGGACGAGCATTATTTCGGCCCGGCCAGGAAATTTTTCGCAACCATCCCGTGCTACGCCGTTATCGGCAACCACGAGCGCAACGCCCCGGTGTAC
>DAOVFI010000761.1 GCA_030673005.1 Planctomycetales bacterium | reverse complement strand
GTTATACCCGTGGTCTTTGCCTTAATTTCATCTCCTGGAGAAATAGACCACTTCGACGACGATGACATCTGGCTGATTGGTGTCCCGTTCATGCTGCTGGAGAATCAGTACGAGGAGAAATGCTTTAACTTCGCTTTAGTCTGGGCGGTGTTGATGTTCATACCGGGCTTGGTATGGTTCATCGATCGGTTCCTGGCTTTCAAACCTCACCGGTCGATACCGCCGCCGCTGCCGCCCACGGAGTAGGTAGCCGGTAGCCCGTAGTCAGTAGCCGGGAAAAACAAACCGGTGGGTGGCACGGTCAAGTCGGAGAATTGGCCGTGGCAATAACAGGCACGGCTAAGAAAAAAATGACCGTACCAACCACTATATGACTACCGGCTACCCGCCTTCGCTAAGTACAGCGATTCAGAATAAAGGGATCAATATCAGGTAACCGAGTAGCCCGTAGTCAGTAGTCGGTAGCCGGGAAAAACACATTCTTTTTACTGGCTACTGGTTACTGGCTACTGGCTACTGACTACTGACCGATGAATGAGAATTTTCGCCAATATCTGCTGGAAGGTCATCGCGCCGGCGCACGCTACGTGCTTGCCCAGCCGCCCGGCGCGCCTATGGGGCTTGCCGGGTCAGAACTCGGCAGCCGCAGCGGCTCCAGCCTGGAATTCATGGACCACCGCGAATACATGCCCGGCGACGACCTTCGACGAATCGACTGGAACGCCTACGCCCGCAGCGACCACCTGACCGTCAAACTCTACCGCGAGGAGGTCTGCCCGCACCTGGACATACTCATCGACACGTCGCGTTCGATGGCGCTGGAAGATACGCTCAAGGCCCGCGCGACGCTGTCGCTGGCGGGCCTGTTCGCAGCCTCGGCGTCCAACGCCGGATACTCCCACTGCGCGTGGCTGGCGGGCGACGGCTGCCGGAAGGTCCCCAACGGCTCAGCCGACCCGGCTGCATGGGATGGGATCGACTTCGATTACACCGGAAGCGTTACCGAATCATTCCAGTCCCTGCCGCCGACGTGG
>DAOVFI010000497.1 GCA_030673005.1 Planctomycetales bacterium | reverse complement strand
ATCCGCCCCCTGACGCCGACGGCGACCTGCTTCATCGGCGCGGCGGTGGCGATGCTGACTGCCTCCCTGCGGTCCATGTTGGTGACGAAAATAAACGTAGTGCCGACCATCGCCAGCATCACCAGCAGACCCACCACCAGTATGATGACCGAGCCTTTTCGGTGATAATGAGAACAAGTCATTTTCGAACCTCCTCCGCAGGCCGCTATTGCGGCAGGTCAATGATAACTTCGTATTTCCGTTCCGATTCACCCTCGCCCATCGTGAATGTAACCCGCAGGGCCGCCGGCCAGTTGGTCTTGTCGGCGTGCGTCCAGGTCTCGTCGGTGTTATTCCAGGAAATCGCCCCGGCTGCGGTCCACTCGACGTTGAACTGCGTGCACGGTCTGGCGAGGTACGGCCAGAGCGCCTGCACGTCGGGCAGGCTGTTGGGCGGCATCGTCATGGGCGGTTCGGCCGTCATGCACGGAAAATTAACATTAGAACCGTCGGCGTAAGTGTATGTGTAATTGCCCTGAATCGCGGTGTTGATGTTGGCCCGGCTGAGTTGCCCGTAATATGCAAGCGCCATCTTCTCGTAGTCGTGCTGCCAGGGTATGACATTGGTCGGGTCCAGCAGGATCACCCGGCGCCAGAGGATCGGTTTGGAGTGGCTGCTGAGGCCGTAATCGATCCGCGCGGCGTTGGCGATGGTATTATTATCGAATATGCTCCGATACGGCGACGCTGTCGTAAAGACCAGGTGCTTTCGGCCGCCGCCGTCCCTGTAGATCGCCAGGAACCCGTCCTTGCTCAACTTTGCCAGGTCGCCCCGCAGACGGTCCGCCGCCGCACGCGCATCGGAATTAAGCGAAATGTTAGCCTGCGAGAAGACTACTGTCCGCTGGGCGCTGGTCAGAAGAGAATTGGCGACGAGGATAATCGCCACCAGGATGGCAACGGAGACCATCAGTTCTATAAGCGTTACACCGGAAGAAAAACGTCGTCCGATTGCCTGCCCTGAGCGAAGTCGAAGGGCGGATTGCCTGTCCTGAGCGAAGTCGAAGGGCGGATTGCCTGCCGGTGGCACGGTCAAGCCGAACGCAGTGAGGCTTGGCCGTGATGACGCCCGACACGGCCAAGCGAGATCGAGGCCAAGAGGCCTCAATCTCTCTTGACCGTGCCACCCGGTTGACTTGACCTCGCCACCCGGGACTGATTGTTTATTGAAAATATTCATATTTCATAATCCGTGCCTGCCCGCCGAAGCCCCGGCGAAGGCAGGTAATCCGTGTAATCTGTGGACTCTACGGCGCTATGGTGGTTCGCACCAGATAGCATCCGATCGCCGGTGAATTTTTCCCGTCAGCGCCTACCGCCCATGCCGGTCCGGCGGTAATCTTCCCGCTTAGATCGCCCTGCAAATTAACGACGAAGGCGTATGTCCCGTCAGCGCCCGAAATCACGGGCGAACCGATGCTTTTGTTGCCTGAAGACAATTTCTCTCCCGTCCCATCGACGGTTACAGACGAGAAAGTCGGCGCCGGATCACCATTCAGGAACTTGCGATACGGCACGATCGCCAACTGGTAATCGTTGTCGTCGGCCGCCGGCTGGCGTGCAAGAATCAGCCATCCGTAGCGGGTATCCGTCGAACCGGTCGGATAAATCAAATCGCCTTCGTCGGCGGGGTTGTTGATAATCAGGGTCTTGTCCGAAAGAGTGGCCGAGGTCGAACCTTTTATGGCGCTGTGCGACAGCTTCACCCGGCAGACGGACACGGCGTTCTCGGCAATTATCGTCGATAACGTATTATCGACCGAACGCTTGTTCTCCAGCATTCCCGTCGGGAACGCCGTAGCGACGAACGACAGACCCACGCCGAGGATGCCCAGCGAGATCATCAGTTCCATCAGCGAAAAACCTGTTGTTTTCATAGTCTTCATGGTAATCACTTTGTCGGAAGCAGTTTTCCGGTGTGGGGATTGATACACAGGAACTGCCCGTTCTTTTCAAGCCAGTCTCTTCGGTCGGGAAGAGCCATGAATTTTTTATAATGGAAAGTCGTCATCGCCCGGACACCCGCTTCGTTGACA
>DAOVFI010000550.1 GCA_030673005.1 Planctomycetales bacterium | reverse complement strand
CCATTGCTGCTGAAACTGCTCGACGCAAACGACATCCTCAGCCTCCAGGTACATCCGGATGCCAAGGCCGCCGCGGCATTGGGACCGCCGGCGAAGTTCAAGACCGAATGCTGGTACATCCTTGAAAGCCGCGACGGGTATATCCTCAAAGGCGTCAGGCCGGGCGTAACGGCGGATGATTTCCGCAGCGCCCTGGCCGCCGAGGCCAAAGGTGAAAAAAACGTCTTTGACGATCTTCTTCAAAGATTTGACGTTCAGGCGGGGGATTTCCACTACCTGCCGGCAGGAACAGTTCACGCGCTCGGTTCGGGCGTGGTGGTGGCCGAGATTCAGACGCCTTCGTACACGACCTATCGCGTAAGCGACTGGGGCAGGGGACGGGAAGTCCACGTCGAAGAGGCGATGAACTGCATACATTTTGATTCTGTTGGTAGCACAGGTTTGAAACCTGTGCCATCTGCGGAAGGAGACATACTGGTCAGTACACCATATTTCATCGTCCGTCGTCTCGTTCTGCCGAACGGACGGAAGGAACTGCCAGAAGGTGGATGCACTGCCTGGATGGTATTGGCTGGTGAGGGTCGAATTACCTGTGCGGCTGTCGAGGAGCCTGTTACAGTCTTGGCGGGCGATACCATCCTCATCCCGGCCGTCATGCAAAAACCTTTCTTGACGGTTGAAAAACAGATAAACTTGCTGGAAGTAACGCTTCCAAAGATAGGAAAGGTCAACTTTCTGAAAGAAAAAGCAAGTAACGAATAACGGAGCCTGTTGCATAAACTGTTTCACAAGCCCAACGGGCGAAACATGCTAGCCCACGGCGGCAGCCGTGGGATAAATGGCATACGAAAACACAAGCCCCTTTAGGGGCGGAACATTATATGTTACAATAACTTGTGTCGCCCCCTAAAGGGGCTTGTACCTTATCGTCGCTTAGTCCCCAGCCCTTCCGGGCTGGGCTAACACCTGCCTGCCGGCAGGCAGGTGTATCGCCCTAACGGGCTAAAATTGGTTATGCAACAGGCTCAATTATACGAATTATTTGTTTTGCTAAAAAAGTGATTTGAACAATTCGTGTAATTCGTGTAATTCGTGGACTCCTCTGTTTATTTATTATGGAAAAGATTCGCATTCAAAAAGTTCTGGCGGCGGCGGGTATGGCTTCCCGCCGGGCCGTCGAGCAGATGGTCCTTGACGGTAGAGTTACCGTCAATGGTCGGACGGTTTCCGAGTTGCCGTGTTTCGTTACGTCGGCGGATGAGATTTGCCTTGACGGGCAGGTCGTTCGGAAGAACCCCGAGCGAAAGGTTTATATCCTCCTGAACAAGCCTCGCGGGGTAATCTGCACGCAGCGGGACGAGACCGGTCGGGGCCGGCCAAGGGCAGTGGACCTGGTGCGGCAGGAAGGTCAACGACTCTACTGCGTCGGCAGGCTCGATGAAGAAAGCACCGGGCTTATCATCCTCACCAACGACGGCGAACTGACCGACCGCCTGACCCATCCCCGCTACGGCGTCGTAAAGACTTACGTCGCCCATATTGCCGGAAGGATAACTGGCGAGGAAGCCGACTCGCTGCGGCGGGGCGTTTTTCTGGGTCCAAAGCGTGCGGGTCCGGCCGGTGCGGGACATCGCGGACAGAAATCACGGGCAAAGGCGGGTGTAAAGGTGCTTCGTCGCGGGGCCAAAGAGAGCCTGCTGGAATTGCGAATATCCGAAGGGCGTAACCGCCAGGTCCGGCGGATGCTGGCGCGCCTGGGGCACAA
>DAOVFI010000212.1 GCA_030673005.1 Planctomycetales bacterium | reverse complement strand
TGGAGAACGGAAAATGGACAGACGAATTATTGCTTTGATGCTGGCGGCGTTGTTGATGTTGACGACCGGTCCGCTTGCGTCGGCGGATGAAAAAGACGAAAAAGATGAAGCAAAGTTGCCCGAACCCGCCGAACAGGTTGCGATAATCAAGGCGGTCTCTCCTTCGCTTGTGCGAGTGGAGTACACAATGAAGTTCGACAAGGGCCAGGCCGCTCCCGGTTGCGAGCAATCTATTCGCCAGGAGAGGGCGTTGGAGCAGACGGGATTTCTGCTCTCACCGCGGCTGGTAATCACCGAGGACATTACCGAGCATCCCCGCTTCATCAACAGGCTGTTCGTCAGTTTCAACGGACGGCAGGTTGAAGCGGCGCCGAAGGCCTACTTCAAGGGACGCACAGCCATGTTACTGGAACTGGCAAAGCCGCTGGAAGGCGCAAAGCCCCTTGTCTTCGCCGCCGACGCCGAGGAGCCTTTCCTAGTCGTTCACTACGGGCGCTACGGTACGACGTTGACGAAACGCATCTGGCCGATGAAGTTGTCATCCGTCTATGCCTCCGAGAGGAACAGCCTGTATCGCGCAGGACCGTCGGAATGTCTCATCGTGGACGCCAAAGGCAGGCCCGTGGCGATCTCAATGGCCTCCAGGTGGCCCATTGATGATTCATGGAAGGGTTCGCCGCTGAAATGGCCGACGGTTCAGGCGGGAGATTTGGAAAAAACGCTCGACAAAATACGCCGCGCCGCAGAACAGGGCCTGATGCGCGTAACGCTCAACTTTCGAAGCCCCCGGAAGAAGGAACGGGGCATGTACCACAGGGGCGGTGATGAAAGCCAGACCGAACGCAACACCGTCGGCGCCCTCATCGACAAAAACAGGGTACTGGTCCTTGCGCCCATGTCGCCGAAGGTAACCGCCCGTCTGGAGCGGGTTACAGTGCATCCGCAGAAGGGCGAACCTGTACCCGCCAGGTTCAAATGCACGCTGAAGGATTACGGCGGTTTCGTAGCCGTGCTCGATAAACCGCTCTCCCAGCCGGTGAAATTCACAACCAAAGACATCCGCGACTACCGATACAAACTGCTGCTGGCGGCGAAGATCGTGATTCAGGGGAAAAAACGGGTCGCATACTACAGGCACTCTCGAATCACCTCATTCGACCTGGGCTGGAAGCGACACGTGTATCCTGATGTCGGATGGGGCGAGAAAAGTTCATTCTTCTTCAGTCCGGACGGTACCTTACTGGCGATGCCGATCGCACGCCGCGAGAAAGTCTCCGTCCAGAAGCGATGGGGAGGCTCGGGGGTGCTGCTGACAAACACTTTCTATCTTAAGGGAGTCTTCGACAACCTGGATAAAAATATCGATATCGCAAACATCCCGCTGACCGAGGAAGAGGAAAGCCGTCTGGCGTGGATAGGCATGGAATTGCAGCGGTTGAACAAGGAACTGGCCCGGATGAAGAACATCTCCGACCTGACCAGGGACGGAAGCACCGGCGCGATCGTCTCGTACGTCTATCCCGGTTCGCCGGCGGACACCGCCGGTGTCAAGGCCGGCGACATCCTGCTGCGAATCCACGCCGAAGATCAACCTAAGCCCATCGATGTGAATATCGAAAGGTACATGTTCGCCGGGAGGGCGTTCCCCTGGGACCAGTGGGACCAGTTGCCCGAGCATATGTTCGACCACATCCCCACGCCCTGGCCCAGCCGCGAAAACACCATGACAAGGGCGCTGACGGACCTGGGATTCGGAAAGAAATTCCAGGCCGAGTTCTTCATCGGAGGAAAGAGCGTCCGGAAGGATTTTAAGGTCGTTACAAGCCCACCGCACTACGATACCGCCCCAAAGCACAAGTCCGAACAGATGGGCATGACGGTCCGCAACCTGACATACGAACTGCGGCGATACTTCCAGAAAAAACCCGATGATCCCGGCGTGATAATCTCGAAGATCAAGCCCGGATCAAAGGCGTCGGTCTCGGGACTGAAACCCTACGAGATTATCACGCACGTCAAGATCGGACAGGTTGCCGAACCGGTCAAAAACGTCGATGATTTCAAGAGGCTCATCAAGGGCCGGACCGAACTTCAGTTGTCGGTCAAGCGAATGGCCCGGGGCCGGATCGTAAAGATCAAACTGCCCGAATCCACGACGAAACCGGCAACCGACGAATAATAGAGCAGGTGGCTGCACCATTTGCCGGTTACTATGAACCGGTTGCTATAGTTAATGGTTGCCATAGCAGGTCGGTTTGCGTAGCGTATGCGGCGAGGGCGAAAATTTACACACAATCCAAGCAGTGGAGCGTGAAATGGCGAAATACCTGGTTACCGGCGGGGCTGGATTCATCGGAAGCAACCTTGTCAGGTATATCCTGAAAAAAGGTCACGACGTAGTCGTTGTGGATAACTTTGCGACCGGAAAACGGCAGAATATCGCTGATTTTCTCGACAGTGTGGAGTTTATCGAAGGCGACATCCGCGATCGCGCGACGATGGATAAGGCCGTCGCCGGCGTCGCGGCGATCTTCCATGAGGCTGCGCTAGGCTCGGTTCCGCGAAGCGTCGAGGATCCGGCCACCAGTCACGACGCCAACGTCAACGGCACACTGACGGTCCTCGAGGCCGCCCGGACCGGCGGCGTAAAGCGGGTCATCTTCGCGGCCAGTTCATCGGCCTACGGCAACCGTGAAGAATCGCCCAAGCATGAGGCGATGGCGCCGCTGCCGGTCAGCCCCTACGCCGCAAGCAAGGTCGCCTGCGAATCCTACATGCGTGCGTACGCCGCCTGTTACGGCATGGAAACGCTGTCGCTGCGATATTTCAACGTCTTCGGCCCATACCAGGACCCCGAAGGCGCATACGCGGCCGTTATCCCCGCCTTCGTATCGAGCATACTACGTAAGCACAGACCAGTAGTCTTCGGCGACGGCGAGCAAAGCCGGGACTTCTGCTACATCGACAACGTCTGCGAGGCCAACTGGCTGGCGGCAAACGCACCGACCGAGGCCTGCGACGGAACGGTTGTCAACATCGCCTGCCACGCACATACCACGCTGAATGAAATACTCGCACAGCTGGCCGAACTTATGAACTCGGACGTCAAGCCCGAATACGCCGACTCGCGCCCCGGCGACGTGATGCACAGTCTGGCGGACGTAACGCTGGCGAAAAAAACGATAGGGTACGAGCCGAAGATATTCTTCGCCGAAGGACTCAGCAAAGCGATCGAATGGTACACGACCAACCTGTAACGGCTGGGTGGAAGTCGGGTGGCACGGGTCAAGCCTCACTGCCTGCCTGCCTTCCGGCAGGCAGGCAGTGAGGCTTGGCCGTGATGGTGCCCGTCACGGCCAAGTCTTGCTACTCTGCGAAGTAGCGATACACTTCGCTACGTAGCACGAGCCGACTTGACCGTGCCACCTTGACTCGTAAAATTAGTTGTAACAGAGTAATGGGAGCGCTGGGGAAAATCGCTTCGCGAAAATTGAACATCCTGTTCACCTGTGCGGGTCGGCGCGTAGCGCTGCTGGAGGCATTCCGCCGGGCGATGGGCGACCTGGACATCACCGGCAGGCTGCTGGTTACCGACATAACCGAGGCCTCGGCGGCGTTTCAATGCGCCGACGAGGGCCTGCTGGCCCCGCCGGTCGGCACCGCAACGTATATCGACGAATTGCTGGCGATATGCGCCGCCCACGGGATCGGACTGATTATCCCCCTGACGGACCTGGACCTGCGGAGCCTGGCGAGGCATCGCGAGCAGTTCGCAGCCGCCGGATGCGAGATAATGATCGGTCCGCCGGAGACGATACTGCTGGCGCGGGACAAGATACTCACGAGCAAATTTCTCTGCCGGATCGGGCTGCGGACCATTCGCACCCTCTCGCTGGAGCAGTTCAGGCTCAAGCCCTTCTTTCCCTGCTTCATCAAGCCGATTCGCGGCTCGGCGAGCATCGGGACCAGCGTGCTTCATTCCGAGGTCGAGTTGAACGCGCATCTGTCCACCTTCGGGAACCTTATGCTCCTTCAGGACTACGTGCCCGGGTCCGAGTACACGATAGATATCTATCGTACGCGGGACGGGAAAGTCCCGTGCGTCGTTCCACGCCAGCGCCTTTCAATCCGCGCCGGCGAGGTGGAAAAGGCCATTACCGTCAACGACGCCGAACTGATCGAGGCGGGCGTTCGTCTGGGTGAGAACCTCGACGGTGTCTGGGGCGTGGTCAACGCCCAGTGCCGCCGCCCGCCCGGCGGCAAGGCGCACTTTTTCGAGATTAATCCGCGTTTCGGCGGGGGGGCGCCCCTGGCGATCGCCGCCGGGGCCAACCTGCCCAGATACGTCCTGGAAGAGATGCTGTCGATTCCGGTCTCGGCCGGGCTGGACGAGTTCACGCCGGACCTGCTCATGCTACGATACGACGAGGCTGTCTTCACCCACGCCGAAAACCCGTCAAGCCTGCCCGGCTACGATACGCCTAACAACAGATAGACGGAGTTGGGCACGAGGGTTCTGCTTCACTGCGAAAGTGCTCGGTGAACGCAGACTCCTGTGTATCAGGGAACTTACTGAATGTCTAATACTACAACGAAACTTATTTTAGGCCCGAAGGGCCTGAAAAGCGGATGACTGGAATAAGTGGCGTTCTAGTATTAGACATTAGACATTATTTTGTCATTGGTCATTGGACATCAGACATTCAATCATCATCCAGGCCGTCGTCTTTGACATGGACGACACGCTCTTTCGCGAGCGGGACTATGTCCGCAGCGGGTTTGCCGCGGTGGGTGAATACCTGCGCCTGAAGACAGGTCGGCCGGATGCCTTTGAAGATTGGATGTGGCGGCGTTTCGTCTCCGGTCGGCGTGAAAAGATTTTCGACGCCGCGAACATGCGTTTCGGCCTGGGGTTCCGGGCAAGTCAAATCAGGCAACTTATCGGCGTTTATCGCCGCCACTGTCCTGACATCCGTCCCTGCCGGGG
>DAOVFI010000362.1 GCA_030673005.1 Planctomycetales bacterium | reverse complement strand
CTTTGTGTATCGGGTCAGCAGGTCTTCGACGGCTGTGTCGCGCGACGCGGCGTCGCGGGCGATGGTTATGTCCAGGCTGGAGCCGCCGTCGATGGTTTTGACCACGCACGGCGGCGGGATCGCTCCGGTCAGTTCATCACGACGGGATCGCGGCGCCGCTCGGTCGATAACGACCCACTCCGGCGTCGCAAGACCAGCGCGTACGAACAAGCGCTTGGAAGTGTCCTTGTCCATCGCCAGAGCCGACGCCGCCGGCCCGGAACCGACATAAACCAGACCGCGCCGCTCGCAGAGCCGCTGGACCTGCCCGCTCTCGCCGAACGCACCGTGCAGCGCGATGAAGACCGCGTCGATACCCTCGCGGTCGAGGGCGGACGTCTCGTCGGGGCGGATGTCGGCGGTGGTAACTCGGTGCCCGCATCGCTCCAGTGCGGCGGCGACCTGGCGGCCCGACATTATGGACACCTCCCGCTCATTGCTCGGACCGCCCATCAGGACCGTTATGTCAAGAACGTCCTTTTCAACACCGGGATAACCTGCCGGTAAAGGCGCGCTCGTTTCCGGCAGATTCACTGCGCTCATCTGCCGGCTTTTCAGACAAACAGTGTTTCCTGATGACTCAGCGGACGCCATGACTTACCAGACCTCCAGTTCCAGTTCCAGATAGACTTCCAGTCGTTTATAGACGGTCTCTCGAATGACGTTGATGAGTTTCAGGATATCCGACGCCCGGGTGGATGAGTCGGCGAGGATGAAATTCGCGTGCTTTTCGGAGATGTGCGCGCCGCCGACGCGCCGACCTTTCAGTCCGGCCTTGTCGATCAGCGCGCCGGCCGACAGGCCACGGGGGTTTTTGAAGATGCACCCGGCGCTGCGAGTCGCCAGGGGCTGGGTGTTCTTCTTGTAAATCCATATCTGCTTTACCTGATTGAGGATACGATGCGGATCGTCCTCAAGAAGGTGGAACTCGGCGGCGAGTATGACGGTGGAGGCGATGTTGGTGCTGCGGTATCCGAACGTCAGTTCGCCTCGCATTCGTGTGAAGGTAACGCCGTCGGCGTCCATGAGGTTAACGGATTCGATGATGTTTCCGATGTCCCCGAAGGACCCGCCGGCGTTCATCCGGACTGCCCCGCCGATGCTTCCGGGAATCCCGGAGAGGCATTCCATGCCGCTTCGGCCTTCGCGGACGCATCGCAGCACGATCCGGCTGAGGTTCGCAGCCGCGCCCGCCCTGACGCCTTCGCCGGTGAACTCGACCCGCTCGAACTCGGGACCGGTTATGTGGATCACCGCCCCGCGCACGCCCGAATCGTCCACCAGCAGGTTGGCGCCCGCGCCGAGCACGCGCACCGGCACTTCATTCTCCCGGCAGCGCCGCAGAACCTCTCCCAGCTGCTCGGTACTGGTCGGTTCGATGAAGAACTGCGCCGGTCCGCCGATACCGAACCACGTGTGCGGCGCCAGAGGCTCCTCGGTCTTAACTATCTGTTTCAAGCCATCGAACAATTTCATCGGCGATTTTCCATACGTCGCCCGCGCCCATCGTGATCACCAGATCACCGGGTACGAGCGACCTTTTGAGGTAGTCGATAATCAGATCAAACTCCGGCAGACAGACCGCATCGCCGCCCTTGAGCCTTATCTCGGCGACGAGGTCGTGTGCGGAGATCCGCTCTTTCTCCCGCTCGCTGTCGCGGACGAAGTATATGTCCGGCAGGATTATCTCGTCGGCCTGTCCGAAACTGCGTGCGAAGTCCTCCAGCAGGAATCGTGTCCGGGAATGTTGATGCGGCTGGAAGACGCACCGGATCCGACTGGGGTTGAAGAAGTCCTTAGCGGCGCGGAGTGTAACCTGTATCTCGGTGGGATGGTGGGCGTAGTCGTCGGCGACGGTTATCCCGCCGAGTTGGGCCTTCACGGTCATCCGGCGGTGTACGCCTTCGAATTCGGCGACTGCGCGGGCGATTTCATCCGCCGACAGGCCGGCATGATGGAGCAACGCCGCCGCAGCCAGGGCGTTGAAAACATTGTGCCTGCCCGGAATCCGCAGCGCGATCCGGCCGAACTTACTCCCGCCGACCAGTACGTCGAAACGAAACAGCCCGCGATCGGACGTAAGGTTCACTCCGCGCCAGTAACAGCCTTCGGTCAATCCGAACGTCTGCACTTTACAGGAAGCCTCCCGCACAGCCGCCGCCACGCTGCGATCGTCGCCGTTGGCGACCAGCACGCCACAGGTTGGGACTTTCGCGGCAAAGGCGCCGAAGGCCTCGATGATAGCGTCGAGGTTCTCGAAGCAGTCCAGGTGGTCTTCCTCGATGTTCAGAATAGCGGCGAACGTCGGCGAGAGGTTCAGGAATGAGCGGTCGAACTCGCAGGCCTCGACGACGAAATGCCTTCCGTCGCCGATCCCGCTTGGCCCGCCCAGTTGCCGCGACGTTGCGCCGACAATAAAGGAAGGCTTCTTCCCCGCCGCCGCCAGTGCGTAGGCGACCATTGCGGTGGTGGTGCTCTTCCCGTGCGTCCCGGCTATGGCGATGCCTTCGCGGTCGCTCATCAACCGGCCCAGCATCCGGCTGTACTTTATGACTTCGCACCCGGACTGCCTTGCGGCCAGCAGTTCGGGGTTGGACTGATCTATCGCGGCTGAATATACGACAAGATCGCATTCGTCCGGCAGGTTCTCGGCGCACTGGCCCACCGACACCTCGGCGCCGGCAGCGGCAAGGTCGTCCAGCGCCTCCGACGGTTCGCTGTCGGAACCGCTGAGGACGGCGCCGCGAAGCATCAACACCTGCCCCAACGCCCGCATGCCCACGCCGCCCGCTCCAATCAGGTGAACGCGCATACCCAGATAGACCGACCCGAACGGTTCCGCCTTCAAAGATGTCCTTGCCTGAATCGTCATGCTTTCCGGCATGGTAGTGCCTCTTGAGCCTCTCTGTCAAATATCGCCCCCGGACGATACGGAAATCCCTTATCTTCTTATCGCCCTTATTGCGAGTTTTGCTTTAATTCGTAGGCCGGGACGTAGGCCGGGACGGAGCGCAGCGGAGTCCCG
>DAOVFI010000645.1 GCA_030673005.1 Planctomycetales bacterium | reverse complement strand
CACGAAGCACTGTCCAGGCCGATCCAGAAGGCTCTGGAGGATGTCAATCGCGCCGGCGTAATCCTTCTGCTCGACCAACCTTTTGGCTTGTCGGATGTATCCGTCCATCTCTTCATCGACGTTAATCAGGACCATTTGTTTACGCTTCGCCTTCTCAGGCGGGGGGCCTGAAGCCTCGGCAGCGGCAGCATTGCTTCGCACCATCATCAGCAGCGCCAACCCGGACATCACACACACGAGAACGGCCAGTGAAGCGGTATTGTTGTCCTTGAGATTCATTCTTGATTATTCCTTGTAGAAGCAGCGGGGAAATATGCCGAGATGCCCGCGGCGTTGGCGGCGATGAGTTTGCCGCCGGCGCTGATGAGGTTGCCGAGGATCGCGTCGGGCTGCTTCACCGGCAGTCGGGTAACGGAGAAATCCTTCAGCGATACGCGAATAATCTCTCCTTTTCCCGATGCCAGGATGGCGTCGGTTGTAACCGCCGGCCGGCCGTGGATACCGCTGACCTTCTGCGCTGTCCAGACGTTCTTGCCGGTGGCCGCGTCAATGATGCAAACGCCTTTACCTGACAGCAGCAGGCGCGAACTGTCCACGACGGTCAGGTCGCGCTGGCCTCGACGGTCGGCGCTCCAGTCCAACTTACCCGTATCGACCCGCAGGGCCAGCAGCCGCTTGCAGTCCGCCGGCAGGAAGATTGCCCTGCCTTTGGTCACTACGATGGGATTGGGCGGATAGGCCGGGGAGTTTACTGGTCGGTTGATCCTTCCCCAGCGCCGATTGACGATGCTGTCGTACTGGTAGGCCCACAGCGGTCGGCCGGTCTCGGCCTCAAAAGCGGCTATCACGCCGCCGTTGGTAACGATGAAGACTTTTCCGTCCGCGACAGCCGGCGGACCGCCCCAACCTTCCCGGCAACTCAAATACCCCGTGAACTGCGATAATATCGCCTGCATTGGACCGATCATCGCATTCCATATTGATTGCCCGTTTTCGGCATTCAGGCACACGAGACGGTAGGTGTTATTATACTTGACCGGAACGTATAGTCGGCCTGCATCACAGGTCGGCGCCGTCATGAACTTCCCCGCGCGCACAAAGTCGGTGTCCCCCTGACCCAAGCCGACCTGCCAGAGAAGCCGGCCCTTCCCAACCATTGAGAACGCCGCCAGTACGGATGTATCGGCGAACTGACGCTTCGGAGCGTACTTCCGGGCCCTGTGGTAATTGATAGCGCCGCTGCCCGGTATGAACCTGCCGACGGCGAAGACCTTCCCATCTGCTATGGTCAGTGTCCACATGCCCCGGTCCTCGACCGCTTGAGAAAGGGATCTTCTGTAACAGATGTGCTGCTCGATCGCATGGCCGCAGCGGTACATAGGGAAGGCGGGACTTTGCCATTT
>DAOVFI010000387.1 GCA_030673005.1 Planctomycetales bacterium | reverse complement strand
GAACCGCTTTGGTTCTTCCGGCGGTTCCTCGGCAATCTCAATTGCAGCATCCCGTAAGTACTCGACACGACGGAGCTCGGCGATGAGTTCGGGGCTGAGATCGCTTGGTTGGTCCTTGGGCAATCGGCGAAAATCGTGGGGAACTGAAAAGCCCAGCGTGGTTGGCCGCTCGGGCAGGTAGAATGCTGACAGGGGACGGCGGTAAATCTGGGACATCTTTCTGGCCTGGATAATCGTAGGTCGTTTATCCCCAGCCTCCCATTCGCGCAAACGATCAGCCTTAACGCCGATCTTATCGGCGGCCTCATCAAGGTCCATATTGATGGACTCGCGCGCCCAGATTAGCAGGTCAGGATTGACTAACGCTTCTTGCCGCATATTCTACATCATAGACTCAAAGGGCCTCTTTGGGAAGATCGGTTGTATGATCCGCTTATCTTGAGGGACAAGATAAAGAAATAGGTGACCGCCAACCTATTTCCGCGGTTCACAACCAGTTTCTCCGGTCAGTGCGTTACTGCGTAGGCGAAGATGTTGACGCCTAGTCGGAGTGCGTCGTTGTCGGCGTATCCGATGTTGTAGGTGGCACAGGCTTGTAGCCTGTGCTTGTTCCTACATTGTAAAAGGCGCAGGTTGAAAACCTGTGCCACCCAAACCATCAGTGCGTTACCGCGTAGGCGAAGATGTTGACGCCTAATCGGAGTGCGTCGTTGTCGGCGTATCCGATGTTGTAGGCGTAGGGGATGCGTTCCCATCCGTTGCCGAGCGAATGGGTCGAATAGATTACCGCCAGGGAACCGTCGATATAGATTCCCAGCAGCGACGGGGCGTTGAGGTTGGGGTGGGCGGCCTTGGCTGCGTCGGTGTAATCGACGGTGCGGATCTTGAAGGGCGACTCGAACAGCGGGCTGTCCAGGGCGACGGGTTTAAGTTCGGCCTTGGGCAGGACGCGTTTTAATTCGCGCCGGAATGCGACGTCGAACGCCTTTCGCCCGGCGGCTGCGTCGGCGACAAGCACGCCGCCGCTGGCGAGATACGTTCGCAAGCGTGCGATCTCAGCCTGGCTGAACTTGAAATCACGCAGGCCGGTCATGTACAGAGCCACGTGGTCGAATGCGCTTTTGTCGGCGAGGTTGACCTGAGCCCGCTTGAACTGGACGTTCAGCGTCGTGTTGGCGGTGATGAATTTCATCAGGTTCGGCAGTGCGTGCGGCGTCGGGTCCCAGTCGCCGTTGTGGACGATCTGCCCGATAACCAGTTCGTCGCGGGTCTTTTGGGCCTGCTGGTGATAGATCTTTTCGGAGGCGAATGCGCGGGCGTATTTCAGGTTGGCAAGGGCGCAGGTGATGATGTTGACGCCCAGGGCCAGCGCGTCGTCCTGGTGATAGAGGATGCCGCCTTTAATCGGATTCCGCGCCACGTTCCAGCCGCAGTTCAGGTCGATCGGCGAGAATATGACCGCCGGCCGGCAGCCCATGTAAATCGCCTCGAGGTAAGGCGGCATGGATTTGAACGGCTCGTGGTCTTTGCGGACTCGCATCGTCGTAATTCGGAAATAACTGCGGAACAGGGGCGAATCGGTGTCGATCGGCGAAAGTTGCCGGTCCGGGAACAGGCGGGCGATCTCCCGCCGGGCGGTTCGGACGAACTCGGCCCGGCCGCATTGGGCGTGAACGATAAGCGTCCCGCCGTCGTAGATGTACCGCCGGAGATTGTCGAGTGTTTCGTCCGAAAGTTTGGGCATTGGCGTCCAGCCGGTGATATACAGCAGCGGTAACTCGACCGGATCCCACGAAAATTTCTTCAGCGTGGTCGAGACGTAGCGGTAGTGGATGCCAAGGCGGCGATTGGCATAATTCGTCATCCGCTCGATGTCGATCTGTGTAGTGGGGAACTGGTCGGCCCGAACGCGCCGGCCGTCCTTGATGACGAAGCGCGGGCCGGTCAATGTAATCATGCCGATAAGCGCCGGCGGGGCCGGCTGGCGCTTGCGTTCGGAACGGCGCAGCGGAGTGGCCGGCAGCGGCAGCGGCGGGAGCGATTCGCCGGCGCTGCGGCGGTGCGGCTTGGCGCGCGGAGGTTTTCGAGCCTTGGGGTTGTCAAATGCAGCCGTTGTCGTCGATACGAATCCTGCCAGAACAACGGCAATCAATAGAAACAGTGATATTCTCGACCTGGAAAGCATCATAACTCTCCTTATTCCGCCACAATATCGGCGCAGAGGGAGGACATTAAACCACACCTTCCCCTTTCACTAATAGTATAACGGTAATCGGCCGAATTTATCAGGAAAATTGAAAGAAATTTTCATATTGCATCCCGACGAATTCATCGTGAATCAGCGCCCATTGCGCCGATGCGGTAAAACAGACCTGTTCGCCCGACCGAATCTCACTCGAAATCTTTCCAGATGAATACCTGGCTGGGACAGGCTCTGCGTGTTGAAATCCGCTCGTAACGGCGGTAAGCATTGTTTTATCTACCGTTATTGTATCAGACCGATATGATCCAAACTTAACTATCAGGTGAAGATCGAATTATGGGAAGAAAACTATCAGATACGATTTCTGTTTTGGTAATAGTTGCCGCCCTTTGCTTCTGTTCCGCAGCGGCGGCTGAAGACAAGGTCGGGAAAAAGAACGTCGCCGACAAGGCCGAAACGCTATTGACGGACCTGGCGGACGATGATTGACAGCCTAAACCGCTCCGTCCTTCACCGGAGAATTTTTTAAAATGGAATGTAAGAAAGAGCGGAATCTCGATCGCTGCAACTGCACCTATCCTTGCGGTAAGAAGGGCATCTGCTGCGACTGCATCGCCTCGCACCTTGCGGCGCGA
>DAOVFI010000468.1 GCA_030673005.1 Planctomycetales bacterium | reverse complement strand
TTCCGAGGCCGCGTGCAACCAGGCGGGTTTCAACCAGGCGATGCGGAAGGTCTATGCGAAGATGTTTCCGAAGTATGAACTGGCGAAACTCCCCCTCGACCATCCGGTCTATAATATTCAATTCAAGAAATGCCGTCGTGGTCTTTCGGGCATATCCAACGGCGTTCGCCTGCTGGCGATCCACTCGCCGGCGCAGATATCGCTGGCGTTGCAGATGAACGAATATAGGTCGAAGACCGGTATTTTCAACCTGGCGGCGAACGTGTATTTTTACGTTACGGACAAGGGTTCGCTTCGCAAGCGTGGCGTAAGCCACTGGCCTGAGGCTTCGACGTTTACGCCGAGCGAAACGCTGAAGGTCGCAATCGTCAAATACAACGGCAACTATAATCCCGAGCCTCTTGCGTGGAGGCGTTTTTCTCTGCTGATGGGCAACAGGCACCGCGTGAAAGTGGAGGTTTCCGAACCGACTGCCGTAACGGACCTGGATGCAGCCGACCGGCCTGTGGCTGCGATGACGGGGACTACGTCTTTTACGTTCAGCCGGCCCGAGTGCGAGGCCTTGCGGAAGTACATTGAGGGCGGCGGGACGTTGATAGTGGATTCAGCCGGCGGCGGCAAGTCGTTCACCGCCTCTGTGGAGAAGCAGTTCGCCAGGGTCCTTCCCGAAGGCCGATACGGGTTGATACCGGATAATCACGCCATTTACACCCAATCGGGCCTCGCCATTAAGAAGGTTTCCTATCGCCGTTCGCTTCGGGCGTCGGTGGCCGATCCTCGCCGTGCGCGGTTGCGGGGGTTTTCTTACAAGGGTCGGTATGCGATAATCATCAGTCGGGACGATCTGACGGCGGGCCTGGTCGGTTATCCCTGCTGGGGTTTGAACGGATATACACCCGCTAGCGCCTTTGCACTGATGCGAAATGTCCTGGCTTATGCCGTCAATGCCGGACGTTCGGCCGGTCGAAAGGATACTGTACGTCCGGCCCCGGCAGCATCCGACTGGGAATGATATAATGATTACGGTCGGGAATTACAGAGGGACGAGACGGGCGGGGAGGAAGTGAAGATGTTCAGGATAAGCAATATTGTTTTTCTGGCAGCGGTTTTGACTGTCGCAGCCCCCGCCGGCGCGCAGCAGGCGAATGAGTGGGACGCCGAAGCGGTCGAGAAGGCCATTAAAGGCGCCAAGAGGTATCTCTGGTCGCAGTGGTCTAAAGGACACTGGAAACCTTACAACAAAGGCAACGACCCCAATTTCTATAAAGGCGGGATGACGTCCTTGTGCACGTACGCCCTCCTGGCGGCCGGCGAAAGCCACCAGGAACTCCGCATGAAAAAGACTCTCAAGTGGCTCGCCGAAGTCGAGATGGAGAGCACCTACGCGCGGGCGTTCAGGGCCAATGTCTGGGGCTTGCTGGGGCGAGAGAGCGTTTACTATCGTTGCCTGAAAAAGGACGTAAAGTGGCTCGTCGAGGCGATGGATTCGGCGGGGACTTACACCTATACCAAAGGCAATCGCGGCAGCGCCAGGAAATATGTCCACAACTCCTACGATCATTCCAACAGTCAGATAGCCGTTCTCGGCGTCTGGGCGGGTAAGAAAAACGGGATCGAGCCGCCTAAAGGATACTGGAAAACGGTGGAACGCCACTGGAAGGGCGATCAGAATCCGTTGGATGGTGGATGGGGATACCGTAAGAGCCACAGGGCCGGCAGTTACGATTCGATGACCGCCGCAGGCCTGGCGACGATGTTTATCTGCTTCGACGCCAACCATTCAAAAAAGTTCGTCAAGTGCAGGGCGAATACCGACAATAAGTCCATCGTCCGCGGACTTGCCTGGATGGATAAGAACTTCAAGGCCACCGGCGGCAGTCATACCTACTATACCTTCTACGGCTACGAGCGCGTGGGGCTTGCCGGCGGGTACAAATACTTCGGGAAGAAGGACTGGTACAAAATGTGCGCTTCCTACCTGCTGAAAAGGCAGGGCGCCGACGGTCATTGGGGCGGAGGGCGAAGCAGCCTCGTCGATACCTCATTTGCCCTGTTGTTTCTCGCTCGCGGTCAGCATCCGGTCCTGTTCAACAAACTCAAGTATCCCGGTTCGTGGAACTGCCGTCCACGCGACCTTGCCAACCTGACGCGGTGGATTACGCGGAAATTCGAGAAGCAGGTTAACTGGCAGATCA
>DAOVFI010000764.1 GCA_030673005.1 Planctomycetales bacterium | reverse complement strand
TATAAACCCTCGCTTTGTTCAGAAAGGCGGAAGGACGGCCATCTCGCGGAGTCTGGCCATAGGCAGGGGTGCGTACGAACTGCACGGCGGCTCGCTGTCGGCCGGCAGCATCGGCGTCGGCGGGCATGGGTATTTCATCGGACCAAAGTCCGAGTTCATCCAGACCGGCGGGTCCTGCAAAACCGACGGAGTTCTTCGCGTGGGCCGCTTTCCGTTCCGCCGCCTCTGCATTACTGACTGCGATCTGGAGGTGGCCGAAGCCACACCGATCGAGATCGACGACGATCCTATTTTTATAGAAGCGACGGCCATTCCGATTCCGAAAGCATCCGCGACGTACCGGATGAGCGGCGGTCGGCTCTCGGCCGGTTCCCTGTGCCTCTATGGGAATGGCAGATGGAGCAATGCCCGGTTCATTCAGACCGGCGGCGACGTCGGCGTGCAGCGCGGACTGTACGTCTATGGCCGCAATGCCGGTTACACCATGATCGGCGGCAGGTTGTCCACACCGGTCTTGAGGGTAGGTTCGAGACACTCGCTTTCCGGCGGGACGCTGGCGATTCTCGACCGTCAGGCCGAGATCGAGGTCTCGCAGCGTCTGTCCTTCGGACACGGCAGCACGTTTGTCGCCGTTCCCGGTTCGACAATCCACATCACCGGCCCGAAGCCCGAAACCACCCATCAGTGGCCCGGCTCAACGTTCGAGAACTTCAGCACCGACCCGGCGGCGCTGTCCGGACTGGGCAACCTTACCCTCATCTTTGAAGGCGGCGACGAATTCGTCGCGACGTTCGAGGTCGCCGGCGAGGACTTAGGCCCCGGACCGGGCGGATATTTCGACAACTTCACCCTGGACACGCTGTGTGTCGGCGGCGATGACGTTGCAAATGTCCAACTCGTGGACCTGTTCGACAACCAGCCGGACTCGGAGGATCCCGAGGCCCTTTACGTCAAAAACCTTATTATCGGCGCCGGTTCCAGTCTTGACCTGAACGGCCTGAACCTCTACTACCTCAACGACGGATTGTTCA
>DAOVFI010000036.1 GCA_030673005.1 Planctomycetales bacterium | reverse complement strand
CGGCTGGAAATGTCGTCGATGAGCGAATCGTCCGGTCCGCCCCCGGCCCGGATGCGCGTGGCAATGGTGTCGCGGGCCTCGGTTCCCGCGTCCGGCTGGACGAACAGGAGATGCTCGGCCTCGTCAGGATACGCATCGTCCAGTTCACGGACGAAGCCGGAAAGCCCGTCGGCGACTGCGGCGATGTCCGATAGCGAGAATCGCGAAAAATACAGCGTCTGCGGCGTAGGGACGCCGGCAGCACGCAGGGCGCTGAAAGTCTTGTGCTTGCTGTCGCAGACGTCTGAGACGGCGCCGGCAGGATTGATTCTGATAATGTCGCGCCCGATAAGCGCGTCTGTCAGCCGGCGGTGTGTTTCGATCTCGCCGGCGGGTAGTAGATGGAGGATATGGACCAGGTCGATCCGGATCGGTTTGTCGAGGACGATGTCGTTGCAAACGCCTTCGTCGTCGATCCACAGGTATCGCCACGTAGCATGGCCCGTGTTACGGCCCGTGCCACTGCCGGCGTCCAGCCAATCCTCGTGGACGCCGATTACGGTAATCGGCGGTGAACCGGTCGTTGCGGAATACTCGTTCGCCTCGGCCTGGAGCAGGAAGAGCGTATCCTGCATCGTTACGCACGCGGCGTTGAACAGGCATGAATAGACGATCGCCCCCTTCGCATCACCGGCGGGACCGACACGCTCTGAGGCCCTGCGCACCTTGATACGCATCAGGTCCCGCCCGATAGTGCGATACTCCCGGTCCAACCGGCGACAACGGATGAGATATTCGTCTGTGTCGTTCATTACCGCTACTAAAACGTAACACGTGTTGAACGGGTGCCATGTTTTCGCCTGTAGCGAAGAGGCTTCCAAATCGCGATTATTCGCGATTTGGAGCATCGAAGCGGAGGGCGTAAACATGCCTACTCGCTTCGCGTGAAGGCATGGCACCCATCCGTGACACGAATCACGGGCGAGACGCCCGTGCCACGGTTTATTACCGCTACAACTTGTCGCGATATATTTTCGCCCACCGACCGAGGTTTCGGAAGACGAGGTAGCAGGCTTCGCCGTCGCGCCCGGTGAGTTTTAGCCGGTCGTTGTGAGGCCGCCACAGGCCTGCGCCGGGGTTCGGCTCGACTTTCACCACCACCAGCGATTTTGCCTTTCGGCGCGGGCCGTCCTTGTAAGTAAATTCAACGTCCCTGGGCCTCTGCTTTTCGTCAAAATATTCGATACGCCTGACGACGCCCCGCTTGTCGATAAGTTCGACCTCCTTACCGTTCAGATACAGCCTCACGTCGCCGCCGGGCCTGCCGTCCCTGTCATAGACGGGAATAATCCGCTCGCTCTGCGGGTCATAGACCTTTTCGATCCTGTCGGCCTCATCCAGCAGAAACAGCGGCATGTAATCGCCCATCTCGTATCGGATTTCCGAATCCGGACAGCCAATCGCGTCCGTGAACGGCTCCAGCAGCGACTGCCGCTGCCCGGCGAGGCCCTGGTGGATTTCGAGATAATTGTCGATGATGTATTCGCGGTGGGTCCGCATGTACCGCTCCTGCGTGGCGATGGATTTAAGTGACGCTTCGCGGATGCCCTCCCACAGTTCCGCGCGATACCTCGGCCTGATTTTCTCATCGCGATACTCGAACAGTCTGCCGCCCTGGCCTACGTTGGCCACCCCGGCGGTCGATACGACGGTTATCCGGTGCGTGATGTCGTACTGCCCGCCGGGCCTCTTGCTGATGACCGTCCGGAAATAACTGAACAGCGGCGTCGCCTCCGTAACGCCCAGGCCAAGTTCCTGGATGAACCGGTCGGTCAGCATCTCGATAAAATCTTCGGTGTAAAGGCGGCGGACCTGCGAGGAGACGACTTCCTGGAGGACGACGTTGTCGGTCCGCGAGATGTCGTATGCCATTTCCACGAGCCGATCGATGTGTTCGTCGATGCGCCGGCCGTTTTCGTCGCGCGTCGAGAGTATCAGGGACCGCCGGCCGCCGGATTCTTTCTCGGCCTTGAGTATCAGGGCGTCGTGGTATCTTGCAAGCCCGGTTACCTTCGAGCGGATTTTTTTCATCGCCTCGGCGCGTGGGAGTCTTTCGGTGTCCTTTTTGAACCAGTTGGCCTGGGCCGGACATGCGATGCCGGAGCCTTTGAGCATTTCCGGCAGGGCGCACTTGAGGTAGGTGGCCGCTTCCCAGAGCAGCGGCTGGATGAGCGGCACGCCCGCGGTGTGAATGACGCCCCTGAGGTAGTGCGTGAAGTGGAACCAAAGCGCGTGGGCGGTCAGCGGTTTTTTAAACCTCGCCGCCACGAGAACACCGTTCGGCGTCCGGGCCGACTTGACAGGCAGGGCAGTCTTCGACCCGCCGGACGACGCCAGCGCCTTTTTATACGATTTTTCGTCCATGAAGAAATACGCGAATGGCAGTTCGATGCGAGTATGCTCGTTCAACGTGGCATGGCCGTCTGCCTGCCGGTAGGCAAGGTCTCGGCCATGTTCTGTTTGACCACGGGCGAGACCTTGCCTACCGGCAGGCAGGCGCTCGTGCCACGGCGCCCCGGCCAGTTGCGGGAACGGCGTCAGGACGACGTTGATACCCTCGTCCTTCATTAATTTGACGTTCTGCTCCAGCGCCACCGCCACCGTCGTATTGCCGACGGGATAGATTATGCCTACGTTCGCCCGCCCGCCCATCAGGTCCGGATCGAGCGAGTCGAACAGTTGCGGCAGCGGGTATCCGTCGTGGATTATCACCGTCGTGTCCCGCAGGCGCGCGTAAGAAAACCAGAACAGTTCGTCGGGATCGGTAATTCCTTCCAGACCGATGGCGGGTCTTGTTACCGTCCCGTCGTCGCCGACCCGCCCGAACCAGAGCGTACAATACGCCCGGCCTCGATCGACCAGTTCGGTCTTCGTCTCCAGGATCATCCGGACGAACCGGTACAGCCAGAGATGTCGCTTCCGCGCGAGTGCGAAGATTGCGCCGCGGGGCCATCTGCTTTGGTCCTTGAAGACGGATGTCCGCTCGGCGTGGTAGTGGTACGGGTAATAGTCGAAGATGTGGTTGTTGATGGTCAGGTCGAGGAACGTGGCCATATTGACCCAGGCGTCTCGCGGCTCGTAGAGGCCGAAGGCCTTGTCGATTACCATGCACTTATCGAGCATCTCGGCCAGTTTCGCGCATCGCTCGATCCCGTCATGCGAGTTTTCGGACGCCTCGAAGAACCGCCCTATGTGCCCGGCCAGGGCGCGATATTCGCTGTCCAGCAGTATCCCGCCCCTGAAGACCAGATCAAGGTCGTCTTCGATCTCGGCTTTCGTACCGGCCTCGAGCGCATCGGCGCTGCACGAGCGCATCAGGACGAGAAACGCGCCCTTTGTGCAGCGTAGGTATCGTCCGAAGGCGTCCTGCGGCACTTCGGCACTTCCGTCGCCGACCTGCGACTCGCCAAGTGCGTGGATTTTCTCTAACGCCGAGGCCTTCGTCAGGGCAGCGACCTCGTCGTCGATTTCGCGAAAGCCGCTGCGGCGTTTTTCCAGCGCGACGGCTTCAGCCGTCTGTCGGCGGCGGACCAGGCGGCTTTCCAGCTGGAGCGTCAGTTCCTCGGTGGCCTTGAGCGAGCCGGCGACGCCCGTTTCCTGCTGGCGGAAGACCGCCTTCGGTTCGACGTATTTCGGCCTGACAAGGTGTTCGATAACGGCGTCGGCCTCGTCGGCGTCGAGTATGCCGGAGACCTTTTCGACGCCGGTAACGGAGGCAAGCGCCTCTTCGTAGTCGGTCCGCAGGCGTGCGATTTGTTCGGCGGTTTCCTGTCCGTTAATAAGGTATCTGCCGCCGCAGACGACCCAGGCCGCGAAGTCGAACTCCTTCAGATCGCGTCCGCGGACCACCTCGCCGAGTATCTGTGAGACGTACCGCAGCGCCGGTCGCCATATCCCCAGCCGGCGGGCCTTGGATTCGGCGTCGAGCGCCTCGTCGTCCCGCGCGCCCCTTTTCAGGTGCGCGACCATCTCGTCGAACGCCTGTCGGGCGTCGGTCTTTCTGCCTTCAAGCACTGCGGCCATTACCCGCCGGGCCGATTCGCGATCGACCTGCATCTCCCTGCGCCAGGAATCGACGGTCGCCTCGCCCAGCCCGTGCGAGCCATAGACCGCTCCGGCGTCCAGGGCGAAAAGTTCCTTTACCTTTTCCCTGGCCTCGGGGTATCTCATGCTGAACGTCCGCCGCCGGCCGCCGGAAGTGCCGTCGGCGAAGACCAGCGCGCTGTCGGGACGGTTCTGCCTCATCAGGTGCAGCAGTTTCGGAAGGTTATCGACCAGGTCCAGCAGTTCCTTATCCGGGATGCCCAGGTCGATAAAATCTATCCCCGTTACCGCCTCGTCGTAGTGCGCCTTGCTGATGACGTCGCGGTACGACAGGACGAGCACGTGGATTGCCGGTCCGATCGCGCGGAGAAGCGCCTGGCGCCGGACCTTGGGTAAGTCCTTGACGATCGTCCATTCTGCCGGCGCACCGCCGTAGGTCTGCGCGTTTGCGCGGATAATGTCCTCGGTGAACCCGTATGGCGCGAGCATCCGCCGGACACCCTCGACGATCTGCAGCAGGTTATTCCCGAAGGCCATGAAGATGACCTTGTGTCTTAGTCTTGGGATAAGTTCGTTCCTGTCTGCGTCGGGCAGGTCGCCCCACGTCCATCGCTCCAGATCGACGCCGCGTTTTGCGAGGTTCTCCTCGATCCACATTCTTCCTGCCCCGGCTTCGCTGAGGATGCGATAACCCTCATCGGCGATGTGTTTGAAATTCATCGGCACGTGCCCGAACAGGTCCTTGGCGGTGCACAACCCGACGATCCGCACGTCGCGGGGGCTTTTCCACGACCTGAACGATTCGAGGTACGTCCGGCGTCCTTCCGGGTCGATGTCTTCCAGGAGGTGCTCGAAGGCGGTCCCGGCGTATATCTCGAATTTCCGCGCACCGGCGGAGAACCGCACGTCGGTAACGTCCTCCTTGTACCCGGCCCCCATTACGCCGATTAACTCCTCGTCGGGCGCGATGTTTTCGTTGCTCCGGCGGGCCTGGGCGAGCAGGCGATAGATCAACCTGACCTTATCGAATACGCCGGAGCGGTTGATTTCCTCCAGTCCGATGGCCTTCTTGTTCTTCCAGTTGGTAATGTTGTAATCGGCCTGACCTGCGCCGGCGTCGTGGGCCTTCAGCACGCCGGACTTTCGCAGCGCCAAAGCAAGTGCGCCGAAGCGGCTGAGGTATCCGGCGTCGCCTTTCAGGAAGCCGAAGTATTTCTCGTGCCGCCCGAGCAGGTATTCAGACGCCTGGGCTTCCCACTGCGGGTCGTTTTCCGGATCGGTCCGCATTGACAGGACTTTCGCAAGATCGGTCGATAATTCGCGCCGGAGTTTTTCGTCCCGGGGCACGCCGAACGAGTCCATGATCCGGGCGGAACTTTCCGGGTCGATCGCGCGTGAGATGATAGCGAAAAGGAGCGAGAACTCTTTCGGCACGCAGAAGCCGCCGTAGGTCTCGCCCGTCGGAAGGACCATCCTGTCGCCGCGCTGGTTCCACTGGCCCTGGAAGAACTCGAAGTCGCCGCATCCGAGCGTGTCGATGTTGGCGCCGGCCGTCAGAGAAAGGTAGTACACGCCGCCGCGAGTGAAGAAGTTTTCGCCGACCTTCAGGAATTCCGCCAGACGGGGGCTATCGACTGCCGTTACGCCGGCGTAATTGAATAACTCGTACAGCGATTTTCCCGCGCTGGCGGCGTCGCGTCCAAGCCCGCCGACCCACTTGGGCACGTTCCGGACCGACTCGATAATCTCAGGACCCAGGTCCACCCGGCTGGGGGTGTACATCAGGTTGAAACGCTTGTTTGCACCAGCGGCGCTGTAAATGTAATTGGGATTGTACAACTCGTCCGTCAGGCCGGCCTCGGCGACGATCTCGCGGCGGGCGGTGAAGACCGCCAGCGGACCGATCCGGTCGCGCAGGTAATGGCCGAGGTCCACCTTCCGGTCGAGTTTCTCCCTGCGCATAAGTTCTTTCCTGACCAGGGTATTCAGGACACTGGCCTCTTCCGGTGTGTATTCGTCTCCGGCGACTTTTTTATACGCCCTGCCGAACGTCTCGCCGGATTTCATCCGCCGGCGAACCTCCGCGCTCAGGCCGTTGTTGGCGATTACCGACTCGCGGGCGGTTTTTCGCAGTGCAGGATTGGACTTGATGTACGTCCTGACGGCGGGGATCGGACCGTCGGTCCTGTACCGCTCCTGGAGGGCCGCCTGGTTGACTACGTCGGCGGCGATTTCGGGATACGTCCCGATTAACTGGAACAGCGCCCGCCGTCGGTCGGCGGGGTTGGCGGCGTCCATGTTGTTTTCGGCGATGATGCGGAACAGTTCACCCTCGAGTTCCTGCTCTTTGACGACCAGTTCGGCAGCGACTGCTACCCGCCTGCGATTTTCGGCAACACGCGCGGCCACCTTGTCGTCCAGACCCATCGCGCCGCAGACGTTGTAGAGCAGCATGCCCTCTTCCAGCCAGTTGGCGATGTTGACTTCCGTCTCGGTCGGCCCGAGTGTCGTCAGGACGTGTACGTTCGGCAGTGGTCGGCGTTTTTTGTATGCAAGCGGCAGATATTTTTTGACGCCGCCGGCAGAGACCTTCATCGCCCGCGCCCGCCGCATTCGGCCGGCGAGAGACTTTTCGCCGAGCATCGCGACCAGTTTCTTCTGCCCGTCGAGTATCCGCCCCAGCGCCTCGTATCGATTCAGTTTGAAGCCGGAATCGGCCATGATCTGCCCGATTGCCTCGGCTTTATCCTCTGCAATTGCGTCGATCGCCGCCGCCAGGCGCGCCACGGCCTCGGTGAGGTTCTTCTCGATGCACGTCCGGCGGGTTTTTTCCTCCGCCGACGAATCCGCCGAGCGGCGAACCCGCCCGTCGATGATCAGTTCACGCGCCAGGGCGACGTTTTCGCCGGCCATGACTTCGGCGATATTCTGCGCCCAGCTGTCGGCACTGCTCTTGTAGATTATCTCCAGTATTTCGCGCTCGGTGGTCGAGGTTACGGCGTATCCGGAGCCGACCTCGTCGGGGACGATGTTGTAATGCGCGAATGCCGGCAGGGCCTCGACCCAGTCGTGGGCCTTGGTAAGCCAGGCGGACTGGTTCGGCGTGATATAGACGTTCCGTCCGGTCGCGGCGATGACGTCGTCGAGCGCCTCGTTCTCGCCGAAGAACGGATCGACAACCTGGTTGACGCGGGCGATGTTAATCGCGTCCAGTTCGTGAATCCGGGAGATGAACGAGACGAAAACCGGACATTGCTTCGGCGCCCGTCCCATCGCCAGTTCAAATTTATTAATCATCTCCATAAGTTTCGATATCACCGCGTCAATCGTTTTGACGTCCTTATCCAGTGCGGCTACGGCCTGCTGCCTGCCGGACAAGCCCGCCGCCGACCGGATCGTCTCGGACTTGACCTCGTCGGCCCTTCTCGATACGGCGTTTTCCAGGTCGCGCAGTTCGGCCCGCATCGTGCGGATGATCCCGATCATCTTCGCTTCGGGAACCTGATCGAGCGACATGAGATTTCCGATCCGCTGCGCCTCGGAGCCGAAGAGGTTCAATTGCCCGGCGAATTTCGCCAGTTGCGGGCTTGAGACCTTCACGTTCAGATTTTTGAAGGACGATTCGAGTTTTTCCACGTGCGGTTTGATGTCCGCCGGGGCGACGGTCTTTCCGTTGGCTATCAGCAGTCCGTCGGTGTAGAAGGCCCTGCCGAAGCGGGCCACAAGGAGACGCACGCCGTTTTCGCCGCACCAGTCGGCGACCCGCTCGGCGTTGTCGGCATCGACGCCGGGAAGATACGTCTGTCCGATCGCGCTGAGCATCCCCGCGCGAAGCCCGGCAAGGTCGTCGGCAAAGCGAACGGCCGTCGAGTCCACTTTGGACGTGTCGTACGGGATGTCCACCAGTCGGCGGACCTGGAGGATGGAGATTAACCGTTCCAGTTCGTGCGGCGACTGACCGCCCGCAGCCGCACGGAAGGCCGTCGCCAGCAGGCCCTTGAAGTCGATTCCGTCTTTTGCAAGCGAGGCGAGTATCTCGTCCCGCTCGGACTTCCGCATCGCACCGAATGCAGCCAGTGCCTTACGCATAGCCTGACGTTCATCCACAGCCGACAGCGAAAAGGCCGCAAATGCAAGCATCAGCGCGACCAGGCCGGTGTCTTGTTCCGACAGGAGTGCGAAGAATTTTTTATTGAGTTGCAGGACGTTCCGTGTTCCCGTCAGCAGTCTGCACGGAAACGTCGCGTCGCCGAGAATTTCCAGGTCGATCGCGCCGGCATCGGCGGCCTTCTTAATCGCCGAGTTAATCCGCGCGGACCTGAACGCCGCCAGTCTCTTCCAGCCGGTTTTCAATTGTTGCGGTATGTCCCCGCCGGTTTTCAGGCGAACTGTTATGCCGCCGGCGTTCCGGCCGAAGCGAAGTTTGCCGGTTGCGAGAGTTTTTCCTCCCCCGTCCCGATGAGGCAGGACGACCCTGCCGGCGCCTTTTTCGATAACTTCACCCAGCATCAGAAGCGGAAAAACAAACTCACGTTGAGGACTGTTCACGTTACTCATCCTGTATTGATCCATTCTCATGTCCGGTATTCGCCTTTCCGCACTCCGACGCGGAATTGACTCCAAGCCGGTCATTGTCTGCACAGGATGCGCACAGGGCAAGCGCGATTATTACTACAACGCCACTTGATTGTCTTGTCGCAATTGTAATCCAAATCTCATCCGGCAACGTTCGCCGCCTGCGTACGTTATAAAGTAGCCGGCTTGCCACGCCGAAGCCTTAGCGAAGGCGGGTAGCCAGTAGCCCGTAGGGTGTGCAGGTTCTGTTCCCTGCACACCGTCCAGTAGCCAGCTTGCCGCGCCGTCCGGGCTACGGCAGGCTTCGCCCTGACGAGAGCCTTAGCGAAGGCGGGTAGCCGGTAGCCCGCTTGCCACGCCGTAGCCTTAGCGAAGGCGGGTAGCCCGAAAACAGCAGCATAGACCAAGACCGGTTAAACGAGTAGCCCGTAGTCAGTAAGCCGGGGAAAACACATTCTTTTCACTGGCTACCGACTACGGGCTACCGACTACGGGTCGGTGTGCAGGGAACAGAACCTGCACACCCTTGTATCTTGTCCCTGTCGGCAGGCAGGTAGGCAGGTGCAAATTGCTGAAGTGTTACAAAAAATTGAATGGCGAATATCGAACACGGAATTTCGAATAACGAAGTAAAAGAAGACCCCAATCCATTGTTATAAGTGTTATTTTTCTACTTCGAAATTCGAAATTCCGCGTTCAATACCTACCTGCCGGCAGGCAGGTTCGATATTCTCTTATAATGCCGACTTTTATCAACATCCCGACTCTAATGTTGAACGCTAACCCGCGTTGTCGTCTTACAACCCCATTCCGAGGCTTTCGACCATTTTTGTTGTGAGTTCTTCTTGTGTGAAGGGCTTGCAGACGTAATTTGCCGCCCCGATTTTGATCGCTTCAACGATACTCGCGCGGGACGTCTCTGTGGTAACCATCATTACGGGAATGTCTTTGAAGCGATCATCCGTTTTCACCGCCTTGAGCATCTCGATCCCGTTCATTACGGGCATATTGATGTCCAGCAGGATCAGGTCCACGTTCTCGATATTGGCTTCGAGCACGTCGAGTCCTTTCCTGCCGTCCTCCGCCTCGAGCAAGTCGTAACCGATGGCTTCGGCGGCGTTGCCGATCATCTTCCTCATGATCCTCGAATCATCTACAGAAAGTACAGATGCCATTTTCCGCTCCCTTTTCACGCGCAGCGTTTGTAGTAACTGCCGCCCGAATGCGTATGATTCTCGAACGCGTCACTGTGGCCCCGAAGCGATTCAACTGCGCCGACAAGTAAATAACCCGACGGCGACAAGACATCGGCAACGGCGGCTAAAAGCGATTTCTTGAACGCATCGGAAAAATAAATGGCTACGTAACGAAGGAAAGCAATATCGAACCGGCCAAGGCAGACCAGCGGGTCCTGGAGGTTGAATTTCTTGAATTCCACCATTTTCTTTATCGTCTCGTCGATTACCCAGATCTGCCCGTTCTGTTTGAAGTAACGGTCGCGCACGTCGTCGTCCAATCCGCGTTTCATGGCGATCCGGTCGTACCGCCCGGCCTTGGCCAAAAACAAAGCCGAGGCGGATATGTCCGTACCGAGTATCTTGAACTGCTCAGGTTTAACGCCGGCGTGCGTTCTGCAATGCTCGTGAACGGCGATCGCGACCGAATACGGCTCCTGCCCCGTCGAGCACGCGCCCGACCAGATACGAACGACCGAACGCTTCCCGGCGGCAAGTTCCTCGGCGAAGGTCGGGATAAGTTTCTCCAGGAGGATTTTGTACGGATGCGCGTCGCGGAACCAGAGCGTCTCGTTGGTGGTCATCGCATCGACGATCTTGTCGCGCAGCGTCGTGCCGGTCTCGGACTTGGCGAGTTTATAGAACTCGCCGAAGTCCTCGCAGCCGCTCTCGACCATCAGTTTCGTCAGGCGGGTGTCGATGAGGTATGCCTTTTCGTCGCCCAGCGCGATGCCACACTGCTGCTCGATGTACTCCCGAAGTTGACTGAACTGGGATTCGGTTATGCCGTCGGATTTCGTAATCATGCAGCCGGATTCCTTACAATGCCAGCAATACGACCCGCCAGGTCATTCAAAGGCACTGATTCGTCCGACAGGCCCGCATCATCGACCGCTCGCGGCATGCCATAGACAACGCAGGTCGCTTCAGCCTGTGTCAGGCAGTAGCAGCCCTGTCGTTTCATTGCCTGGACGCCTTTACATCCGTCCTCGCCCATTCCCGTCATAACGGTTGCCAATACGTTCCCGCCGAACTGTGTTGCCACCGAGCGGAACAGGACATCCACGGAAGGACGGCAGCCGTTTTCGGGCGGACTGTCGTTCAGTGCGATTCGCCGGCTGCCGTTCGGCGCCGCCGAGGACCGGATGACCATGTGTCGTCCGCCGGGCGCTATCAGGATTGTGTTCGGTTCGAGAGTCTCGCCGTCGCAGGCCTCGCGTACTGACAAGGGGGATTTTTTATTCAGTCCTTCAGCCAGGCTCTTTGTGAAAACCGGCGGCATGTGCTGAACGATGAGGACGGGTTTGCCCAGGTCGGCGGGCAGGCGCGGAACCATCTCCGCCAGTGCGTTAGGTCCGCCGGTCGAGACGCCGATGGCAACAATGTCTATACGGGTCGGTCGGGGTCCGACGCGCCCGGCCGGACCGGCAGGACGTTCTTTCGCGGCGGGCTGTCTCTTCGCCGAAACACACGCCCCGGCGGCGGGGATTTCGCCCCGGCCCTTGATGCCCCGCAGACTCCTGCGCGTCTGGAACAAGTTCACCAGCGGGCGGAGCTGACCGATTAGTTCTCTCCGGCTGTCGTCGGGGTTCTTGCCGTCGGGTTTGGGGACGAAATCGATCGCACCGGTCTGGAGGGCCTTGACCGTTATATCGGCGGATGTCCTGTTCGCCCCGCTGACCATGATAACGCCGGTGTCGGGATGGTCCCGGCGGATGACCTTGAGCATCTCCAGGCCGCCCATCTCGGGCATCTCGACGTCCAGCAGGACAAGGTCCACATCCAGGCGGCGCATCTTGTCCAAAGCGATCTTCCCGTTCGGCGCAGTAGCGACCACCGCCGTCCCTTCAATGGCGCCCACTACGTCGCTGACGATCCGGCGATACACCACCGTATCATCAACCACCAGGATGTTCAGTTCACCTTCCGACACGAATTTCGTCCGATCGGGTGGCACGGTCAAGTCGGAGACTTGGCCGTGTTCGGCGCTCATCACGGTCATATCTCGCTCATCACGGCCAAGCCTCCCTGCCTACCGGCAGGCAGGCGCTGCGCTCCGGCTTGACCGTGCCACCCATATCGCGCATCCCTAATGCCGCATACAGTAGGCCGGGCCGAGCGAAGCGAGTCCCGGCGAAATCATACACGTTTTGCCGGGACTGCGCTTCGCTCCGTCCCGGCCTACAGTTACGTCCCGGCCTACAGTTATGCCGCGTAGAGCATGTCCAGTGCCTCGAACAGGCCTTTTCTTTCCTGCTCGAAGCGTTCCATTTTCCGCCTGGCATCGTCGGTCTTGCCCTGCTCCATCAGTACGGCGACATCCTTGGCCACGCTGTGAACTGCCTCGTGGTGCCTTCCTACCTCGTCGTAACCCGTCAGCGACGACAGCGCCTGACCGGACAGACTGAAGTACCACTTGCCTAATTCGCATTCGTGGTCGGATGCAACCTCGTCGGCTTTCATCGAGTGATGCCCGTTGACTAAGGCCGCCAGTTTGGATCGCCACGCCAGGTGCTGCGTCTTGGCCGTTCCGACGTCGAATTTTTCATCACCGATCTTGAACTGCGAGACGGTTTCCTGGAACGATTCTGTCATCTCACTCAGCACATCAACGACGCCCTTGGATTCAATCGCTCCGGCGGAAGTCTGTCCGGCTGCTTTGCTGACGCCGGTAACGTTCTGGGCGACTTCGTTCATTCCCTGGGCGGCCTCGGCTGCGACGGAGGATATTTCCTTTGCGCCGGTGGCGAGTTCCGTAATATTCCGCGTTATTTCCGAGACGCTCTTGACGGCCTCCTGTACGTTGCTGGAAACTTCGTTTGACCCGCTGGCCGCCTCCTGGACGTTCTTCGATACTTCCTGTGCGCCCTTGGAGGCGTCGCCGATACTCCGCGATATCTCGTTTGTCGCAGTGGTCTGTTCCTGGACGGATGCGGCGATGTTGCCGGAGATGTCGTTCATCTCGTTGATTACCTTGGTTATCTGACCAATGGCTTCGATGGCCTGCCTTGTGCTGGCCTGCATGGTCTCGACCTGCTGTCGGATGTCGTCGGTCGCCGAGGCCGTCTGTTTTGCCAGTTCCTTCACCTCGTTGGCGACTACGGCGAAGCCCTTGCCCGCCTCGCCCGCTGAAGCAGCCTCGATCGTCGCGTTCA
>DAOVFI010000175.1 GCA_030673005.1 Planctomycetales bacterium | reverse complement strand
CCAGGCCTTGGCCGACAAGAAGAAGCAGTCCGGCAAGCTTATCAAAGAACCCAACGACAAGAAGCCCATGCCCTGTCAATTCGGCTTTACCGTCTGGCGAGTCAACGATTACGACCTGGCAATACAGCACAACGAAGCCGTTAACCTTGCCTGCGAACACATCGGCATCCAGCGGACGCGATCCGATGCCTACTTCGACGGCGCGCTGGGCAAGAGACTGGTGAAGATCGTCCCGTTCGACCACCCGCTTTCACCCCTTGACCTGGAAGAACTCAAACGCGAGTTAGACGCCCGGCTGGAGGAAGATCGTAATATCACGATGGTCTGCCTGGGGATGGAACTGACCGCCAAGGCATGGGTCGAAGACTGGAACCGCCTACGCAAGGGATCGGTGGCCGTTAACCGCATCTACGTGATAGAGCTGCGGACAGATCCGAAGTACGGCAAGTTCATCAAGCACGAACCGGCCCGGGCGAAGGTGAAGATCGCCCGTAAAAAGAACCGGATTATCGTGAAGATAGAAGATTTCATCTCGCCGACGATTGTCGAGCGCCTCCGGCAGCAGTCCGGCGTGGTTGCTCCGAAGATCGACGACTGGCGGGCGATGATCGATTGTGTTATGATTGACACGGCCTACGACGGCAAGGTTTTCAACGTCTGTCTCGCCGACGTGCCGGCTAAAAAGACCGATCTGGTTGAAGGCAACTACGACCTGTCAGCCCCTGAAGAAGAGACCACCGTGTCCGTCAAGATTACAGATATGCTGGGCGAAGAAGTGCTTGCGGTGAAAGACATATAGCAACTGACGCTGGACTGGACCCGGAAGCAGCACACGCGCGCCAGAGGGTGCCAGCCGGGAAGCGATGGAACATATCCGAAAACTCGGCAGCAACAACATCATCCTGACTGCCGTAAAACCCGTCGAGTTGGACGTTCGAACCGCCTTCATCGAGGTCAACCGCACGCGGGAGCAGATTTCCGCCACGGCGGCGACTCGCAAGTTCCAGGCCGAAAAACTCCGGGCGGAAACCGAGAAGTTCCGCGTCGGCCGGTCAACCTCACTGCTGGTCGCTCAAGTTCAGCGAGACCTTCTCTTCAGCCAGATAGCGGAAGTCCGGGGCGTCGCTAACTATCTCAAAGCGCTGGTCGAACTGTATCGGCTGGAGGGTTCGCTACTGGAGCGGCGAGGCATCAGCGCCCCCGGCCGGGAACCTGTTGAGCCGATGAACGGACAAACGCGAACAAACGACGGAGAAGCGCACAATAAGGCTGTGAAGGCGTTGGCCCCGAACCAGGAAGGAACGGCTCGTTGACGGCGTATCGCAACGATTCTGAAGATGCGGAGCAAGGGGTCGAAGGCAGGCGAGAGATACGCAACCATTACACCCTGTACAACCGTCAAGTCAGTGGGGCCAAAATCGCCGATAGACCAGTTGGCATAAGATTCAAGGAATCTGCACGCCCGCTTCGCTCTTTGCACATCAGGATTGGGCCTACCGTCACGCATGGGCGGAGAATATCCCTCTATCCATCTGATATACTTGGCAACGAGCTCCCCGATCGTTACAATACTGTTCGGATTTAGCAAAAGATAGGCATTTACGCCCGTAGCTCAGCAGGATAGAGCGGCGGTTTCCTAATTCATTTCTGATGTTTTTCATAAGTCCTTGTTTGAAAAGATATTTCCTTTGTTCATAAGCAGCACTTGGAGGGATATTTGCAATGCCGCTGAATGCCGCACAAACCGCTCTACCGGTTGTCGCGACAACCGCTTGAATTTGGTTCGCTTTGGGCATCTTCTGGCCTTTCTTGTGGAGTTCTTGCCCACACTTCGATGCCGCACAGCAGGGGTGCACCCTTCACCGGCGTTAGCGATATCTTCAGGTCGTCGCTTACCATAACATCGCGGAATTCCCTGACAATCGAGCGGTTTGCACCGCCAGCCAAGGCGACAATGTCGAAACCCTTCAACACATCCTTGCCTTGAATAGCGACGTTGAAGATGCGCTCGCCGACTGGAATGGACTCCGGCTCGGCGAAGTGCAGCCGCACCGTGTACCCTTTAGGCCGGTCGAAGCGACCCTGTATTTGCCCTTCCGGCCAGTTGGGAATCTTTTGCATGTTTTTCTCGAAGGCCTTTGCCCGTCCGGTGTCCTTTCCGGGCTGGAGGAACATGCGGATACGTATCTCCCGCAATCCTTCCACGCCCGAGGCTGCCACCCAGTTATAGTTGCCTTTGACGAGTGTGTGGTGCAGCCGGAACCACCGGGGCCGCTCGTATCGTCCCCGAACCGGAAGATCGGGCGACGGCCCGGCGATGCTGGGGAATTCCAGCCAAAGCGTCCCATTGTCCGAAACGCGATTGCCCGGTGCGCCGAGATTGAGGCCCACACGTTTGACCGGTGTGGGCTTGTCAGGTGGTCGAAAGTAGTTGACGGTCCAGTACGCAACCTCGGGCATGTGCACTAACGCCAGGGATGACTGGTTCTGGTATGAACACGTGCATGTCCGCGTGTAGTCCGGGGCGTTGAGCACACCGTTTGCTACGATAAGGTTCGACGTACAGCCGGACTTGAATCCACCGATACTGGCGGTGCCCCCTCCGGTAACGAGGTCCACGAACGCCGCCGAGGCCGAGCGGAACGTCAGAAGGTTCTCGCTGGCCACTGCCGTGTTGCAGCCATAGAAACGGATCCACGTCCAGGGAATCGATTTTCCTGTCATTGGATGCGTTCGCATTACCTGTTTGCCCGTTAGCAGATTGAAGGCCGTCGCGGGGCTGGAGCTTTGCGTTCCGTACCCTACCTGGGTGATAATCCTGCCCTTGTGCAGGATAGGTGGGCCGAGGTAGGTCCGATCGCTTTTCCAAAGCACCTTACCGTCGGCTGCGCGATATGCGACCATTCCCCGGTTAGCCTCATCCTTCGCCCGGTCACGGGAGTGCGAACCCGCCTGCAACAGGACGTCGTGCCGCGCAGAGTAGCTCAGCCACGTGCCGAAGACGTTCTCGTCGGCCTGCCATAACATATTACCGTTGCGGATGTCGAGGGCGTACAGGATCGATTTGCCGGTGGGGACATAACCTCGCCTCTTGAGATATGCGATTTTACTTTGGCTCATCCCGTCAATGCAGAAAACCTTTCCCGCCCCCGCGACGATGGCGTTATGGCGAAAACTTTGCTTGGCCGACCTCGACCACAACACGTTTCCTTTGTGCCGGTCCATCACCACCAGCACACCACTGGCAGAGGCGTAGCGGAAGTTGACCTCAACGCCTTCCACGTCGGTCATGCGGTCCGCACGCCGTCTGCGCATGAACAGCAGATAAGGCTGAAGGAGGAAATCCTTGTCGTCGATCTTGACGTTGTGGCCTTCAACGGCCAGGACGTTCCTGCCTTCGCGCAGGAACCGGCCGGGCTTTTTAATCGGAAAGAAGGTGAATCTTCGCGCCGAATGGGCGGTGATCCCGGATGCGGTCTTTCCGCTGCCTCGTTTTATGCCCGCCCGCGCGATTTCCCTGCCGTTCAAATAGGCGATGAAGGCGTCGTCGTATCGGATCATAAGGGCCAATTCGCTCACGCTGCCGGCATTTTTGAGGGTGAATTCCTTTAGCGCATACAGGACGCTATATCGCCGGCGCATCTCTTTAAGTTGTGTCTTGGCATCTTTATTGCCGAAGCCAAAACCTGCCGGACCGGCATTCCATTTATGAGGTTTGAATCCCGGTTGAGTCCAATCTTGATGGGGATGCTTCCCGGCCAGGTAGCGCCATTTATCGTTTTTGCCGAACAAGGCGGGCATGTTTGTCTTATCGTACAGTGGGACTTTATGCGGTTCGACAGCCGCGATGAGCAGGTTGTCTTTGACGCCGATATATCCCCAGTTCGGCCGCCAGCCGTGCTTTCCCGGCGGAAGCGTGAATCGGTTGACGGTTAGGCCGGTGCGCGCGTCGAGCACGAAGCAGGTCGGTCCGGAAATCAAATATATCCGGTCGGACGTGGTAACGTAGTTGCTTGCCAGGGCGTTTGCCCCGGGCAGATGGACCTGGTTGTAGCTCAAATCCCACGGATCGGGCTTGTAGGTTTTATCGTAGTACATGTCAAACGTGTTTAGGTCTTTATCCAGTCGGCGTCTCCAGAGGAGCCGGCCGGTGTAAACGTCGCGGGCGCTGAGCAGTCCTATGCCTTCGATAACGAGTCGGCCTGCGACTACCTGGGGCGTGGGGCCGTGACCGTGACGCGGCAACACGTCCAGGTTTGTCGGCCCGCCGAACCACAGCAACCCCAGCGGCGCCTTGACCAATTTATCGGCTGAGCAAACGGTATTGGCCACGTCGCAGTACTGGTGCGCCCAGTCGGCTGAACCGGGCAACGGCCCGACGCGTGTGAAGGTCAGCAGCCCTTTCCGCTTCTCGCCGGCGCGGACGAACTTCGCACCAGCCGCCCAACCGGCGACGTCGGCGGCAAGGTTCTCCGGGACAGCAAAACAGGCAGTGCCGCCATAAGGTCTGAGAGCGTTGAGCAGCCCGGCGGCCGGGGGCGCCTTAGGCCCGAAGCCGAGGTGCTCGATATCATCGGAAACGATCAGGTCGGCAAGATAGGGCGGCAGGGGATAGTTAAGCGGGTTACCCGCATGCACCGTTACGCGCGTGCCGTACAGACCCAGGTCGTCAAGCCGTCGTCGGAAGTCCGCCACCTTTCGGGCGTCCGGATCGATGACGATAACTTGCGGCTTCGATTGAGCGACCAATTTCTCTGTCAACTTCCCATCACCGATGCCCAGTACCACGCAGTAGCCCTCCCGGGCAGTTTTGCCGGCCAGGACTTTGGCGAGAATATTTCGCTGCCTATCCGATGCCTTCCGTTTGTCGGACGCGCATACGGTTGCTGTGAGCGGCTTGGCTTTTCCGGCCTTGGAGCCGAAGCAGTATAACATTCCCTCCCCCGTTACGACGAACAGTTTGCCGTCCGCCGCCAGCATGGTCCATGGCTCGGTCTCGATGGTCGTCTGCCAGGAGACATTGGCAGCGAGCGGGGCCGAATCAGAGCCATCTTGACGTTCGGGCAAGTCTATTGCTGCGATGGTGGCGCCCTTGCTGCCATAGATACGCCGACCGGCTAGGATGAAAATCCTGTCAAAGGCGGTTGAGACGTCCATCTTCCAAAGCGTTTTTTGTTCGAAAACCTTTTCCTTGTACTTTTTCCCCCGCCGATCGGTTCTGGCAACTTGCTTGGCGACCAGATCCGGCAGATGGGCGGTGAGATTGCCTTTGGCGTCGATGCCGTAAATGGCGTTTTTGGTCAGTATTGAGGCGGGGGTCTTTCCCAGCAAGCCTCCGTCGGCAAGGTTGTAAATTCGTCCAAAGTTGAAGAAACACTGCCCGGTCGCCCATACTTTGTAGATGCCTAATTTGTTATTGGTGTGAAAGTAGAGAAACTTCCCCGTATTACGGTCGTAGCAGGCCGGTACGGACCTGCCGCCGGGAACGAGCAGACGGTCTTTTGTTGCCGCCAGGTATCCTTGCGGAGCCACACCGCCGAATGCGGGACTGGAGTGCGGCTGGAGGATGTACACCGACCCGCTGCCGCTGTTGGACCACAGAACCTTGCCGGTTTTACCGTTCAGTGCGTGTATGAACGTTCCCATGAAGGGC
>DAOVFI010000152.1 GCA_030673005.1 Planctomycetales bacterium | reverse complement strand
CAACCGGCGCCGCAGTTCATCCCTGCGACGGTAAGCAGCCTCCAGCGCTTCCATGTGCCGCACGACGGCCAGGCGCGAGGCGACCTCGGCCTCCAGGCGGGCAACCTCGGCGCGAATCGCCGCGATCTCATCGTTCTGATTAACATCCATCTTCTTGATGATTTCTATCCCATCGCCCGGCCCCCGGTCATCACCGGGACCGGATATAAGCAGCAGGGTCAACCCCACTGCCGCCACAACGGCAGCAGCGGCGGCCGTCGCGCCCAGCCCGATTCGAAAATGCCTTTTACGCAGCGCAAGATGGTGCAGCCGAAGCGCGAAATCGGCGGGCAATTCCGGCGGCGGATCGGCAGCGGCGTCGGCACGCTGTAGTAACTCTTTCAACTTGTCCGGTGCTTTAGTTTCCATAATCTAATCCTCCATGATGTCGCCCAGCAGGTCTTTGAGTCGTCGTCTCGCTCGATGCAGCCGTGTATCGACTGCCGCCTGCGAGATGCCCAGAATCTCGGCCACTTCGGTCGTCGGCGTCTCCTCCAGGTACCGCAGGACAACTACTTCGCGGTATCGAACCGGCAGGGCGCGCACTGCCCGGCGAACGCGGCGAAACGTCTCGGCGTCCGCCGAGGCGTCTTCCGGCCTCGCAGAGCGCGTCCGGCGGACCCGTTCGGCGGCACCCGCCAACAACCTCAGCCGCACGCGAAGACTTCTGCGATGGCTACGGCACTTGTTGACGGCAATTCGCATCAGCCACGTCGATAACCCGCTTTCGCCGCGAAACGCCTTGATGTTCTTCAAGGCCGACAGGAACACTTCCTGGACTACGTCCTCTGCGTCGTCCGACCAGCCCAGCAGGCGGTACACCAGCCGAGTTATCCGGCGGCGATGCGCCTCTACGATCCCGTCAAAATCAGACGCATCCACCCGCGCACACCCCGCCGACGAGAAAGCATCGGCGCTACTGCCCTCCCGGTCGAACATTCCATCCGAGGCGGTCGCAACGTTGTCGGTCATAACCACCTTTTATAGACTCTGCACCGACGGAAAACTTACAGAAAAATCTCGATATATACACAAATACCAGCGACGTGTGGTACTTCTCAAACCGGAGCGCGGCAGAAGCGCCGTTGATGTCATTCGAAGAACCCCGCTGGAGAACGAAGTGATGCCTGGCCACGGTAGCGCCCCCCACGGTCGAGTCTTCGACTGTTCGTGTATAGCCCCGGCAGGGGCGATCATGAACGTTCCGAAGCCTACGATCGCCCCTGCTGGGGCTTGGATGGATAATAAACCAACTTGCTCCCAGGGCTTGGCCTTCGGCCCGCGCCCTGGGCTAAAAACGACCGCCCCTTCCGGGGCTAAACATGTACCTTCGACTTGGCCTTGCCACCCGCTGATGAATCCCCAATGCCTCAAGCATTCAGGCAATTTCTGCGAAGCGAACGCCCACGGGAACGTGTCCGACTTCCACTATCTTCTTGCGATCAACTCGAACGATAGTGGCGTCGAGCGGGCGTTCGGACAGCCCGGCGAACTCCGGCCGATCGTGGCTGCCGAGTGTCATCCGGATTGGCTGACCCGCTGCTACCGGCGTACCTACCGGAACGTACATCAACATTCCGCCGAAGGAGATGTTCACGCTCCGGGCAGGGTATTCACGCCTGGAGGGACCGTGATAGAATTGCACCGTCATCGAGAGGGGATGGCGATCACTCTGCCTGCGTTCAGACGATGTTTGCTCAACCATAGATAACACCTTCCCTGGCGACTTGACCGGCGGACTGCTGCGGATAGGAACCCGGACGCCTATATTTTACGCTATCCGCCTCGCCGACGCCAATATCGAAAAAGGAGTTTTTACCCGAAGATTAACCGGACAAGCGTCGTCGCTCAAAATCCCCGAACAGTCGGCGCCGGATGAAATCCGACAATATATGCAAATAGAGTACATTTTCTGCCGATAAATCATTCAGGAATATCCTTGCCGGCATCCACCATAACATTATCGGTTGTTGCCGGTGCAAAGATTGGTAGATACAGGTGTAAGAATTCAGCCCAATGCAGAAGCCTGAACGGTTACAATATTTGTGGAGAATACCATGAGCAGCACCATGATTCGTCGTGTCGGCATACTTACGGGCGGCGGCGACTGTCCCGGACTCAACGCCGTTATCCGGGCCGTCGCCAAGACCGGAATGTTCAGGTATAAACTTGAAATCTTCGGCATCGAGGACGGATACCTGGGATTAATCGAGAATCGCATCCACCCGTTGAGCGTCTCGGATGTCTCGGGCATACTGACGGTCGGCGGAACGATCCTCGGGGCCTCCAATAAGGCCAATCCCTCCCAATTCAAGGTCCTTGAGAACGGCAAATGGGTCGAGAAGGACGTTACCGACCAGGTTCTGGATAACTGCCGAAGACACAAACTCGACGCCCTGGTCATCATCGGCGGCGACGGCACAATGATCGGGGCTTCCAAACTCATCGATCAGGGAATTAAGGTCGTCGGCGTGCCCAAAACCATCGATAACGATCTGCCCGGCACGGAGATCACCTTCGGACACGACACCGCCGTCGCCACCGGCTCGGACGCGCTGGACAAGATTCACACCACCGCCTCCAGCCATCACCGCGTAATGGTAGTTGAACTGATGGGCCGATACGCCGGCTGGTTGGCGCTGCGGAGCGGACTGGCCAGCGGAGCGGACGTGATCCTTATTCCCGAAATACCCTTCAGCCTGGACGTAGTGGCCGATGCCTGCCTGCGCCGCAGCAAACATGGAAAACGCTTCACTCTCATCGCCATCGGTGAAGGCGCACATCCCGCCGGCGGTGAGATGGTCGTCAATCACGTCGATGAATCCAGCCCCGAACCGATCCGGCTCGGCGGCGTGGCGAAGTACGTCGCCGTGGAAGTCGAAAAACGCACCGGACTGGAAAGCCGGGCCATTGTGCTGGGACACGTACAGCGCGGCGGCACGCCGACGGCCTTCGACCGCGTCCTTGCGACCGTCCTGGCCCACCATGCCACCGAACTGCTCGCTGCCGGCAGATTCGGGGAAATGGTTGTCGTCAGGAATGGAAAGATCGATTCGATACCCATAAAAACCATTGCCGGCAAGATACGCACTGTTGAAGCCGACGACCCCCTGATACGGTCCGCCCGGGCAGTAGGTACCTGCTTCGGCGATACGATTGAAGAGTGGTAATCAGGCGAAAAAACATCAAGTCCTGCTTGACGGCGACGGGTTGAATTCGTTCCGCCCCAACGGGAAGAGCAGACACGATGCAACATCACGGGCGAGACGCCCGCGCCACGTTGAATTCGTTCCGCCCCAACGGGAAGACCGGACACCGGGAACGATGTACGAACGCCGCCGCTTTCCTATCGCGAAGACCATTCGCTCTTCAGAATCCCGTATAATTCAACGTCTTCAAACTTGTCCCATTTCCTGACATGCTGCCGGAGTGTGCCTTCGTGTTTCATTCCAATTTTCCGCATAATGCAGCCGGAGGCCGGGTTGCGCGTGAAATGCTCGGCGATGATGCGGTGTAGTCCTAATCGCTCAAACCCGAAACGGACGATCTCGCGGACCGCTTCGGTGCAATATCCCTTGTTCCAGTAATCCCTACCGAGCCAGTAACCGATCTCGGCGCGCTCGTGACGCTTATCAACGGACATAAGGCTGATCGCGCCGATAACCGTCCGACCGCCGTCCAGCGTAATGGCCAGGGGAACTCTTTTACCTTGTGCGTAACCGTCCTGATGCCCGCTGATCCATTCCTCCGCAACACCGTCCTCATACGGATGCGGGATGTTCTGCATGGTATCGGCGATCTCACGCGCACCGGCCAGGCGCTGAACGTCCGGAGCGTCTTCGATAACGAACGGCCTGAGAACCAGGCGCCCGGTGCGTAACGTGGGAAGCCCCCCGCCGAATTCGATTATACGCTCGTTCTCCATATTTCCGCTCCTGCTCGGTTATTCTCGTCCTTCCACCTGCGCCCCGTCCGGAGGAATGGCTGTTCGGGAATATTGTACACACAGGCCGGCATGAGTGAAACTCTTTCGATCCTGAACGCGCCTTAACGCCGAAGCCGTCCCGGAAGCGTCGAAAAAAATTTACGTTCAACTTGAATTATTATTGGCCTTACGCACGGGCAAGCCCTCATAATCCAGGGAGGTCCGGTTGTGCCTTCCCCGGCCGGGGCAGGCCGGGGCCGAGGCGGAAGGTTCGGGCGCCGCTACGGCGAACGCTACAGGCATGGCCGCGGAGGCGGCGGATTCAGAAAATGAAAACCTTTTTCGATTGCATTGCATGTTTTGTCCGACAGTCGCTGGACTCGGTTCGGATGACAACGCCTGACGAGGCGATCCACGAACAGTTGCTTCGTGAGGTCCTGCGGACCTTGGGCGAGATGGATATGCACCTCTCGCCGCCGGCGATGGCCCAACGCATCCACCGGCTTATTCGCAAGATGACCGGCCGGGACGACCCGTACCGCTCCGTCAAGGACCGATTCAATCGGCTGGCGCTGGATGTTTATCCGGAGCTCGAGGCGCGTGTCGAACGTTCGGCCAACCCGCTCGAAACGGCTGTCCGGCTGACTATTGCGGGCAATGTCATAGATATGGGAGTGAACAGTCAACTGACCGACGAGCAGGTTCACGAGGCCATCGACCATGCCCTGAACGCGACGTTTGAGGCGAACCTGGCGGCATTCGGCGAAGCGACCTCGAACGCGGGCGACATCCTATATCTTGCCGACAATGCGGGCGAAATCGTCTTCGACCGGCTGCTGATAGAGCAGTTGTCGCCGGGGAAGGTAACGGTCGCAGTCAAAGGTTCGCCGATCATAAACGACGCCACGATAGAAGACGCCGAGGCGACGGGCCTGACAGAACTGGTGAAGGTCGTCGATAACGGATCGGACGCGCCGGGCACGATCCTGGATGATTGCAGCGATGCTTTTCGGCGGCGTTTCGACGAAGCGGACCTGGTCATCGCCAAGGGCCAGGGCAACTACGAGACGCTGAGCGAGGTCGGCAGGGACATCTTTTTCATTCTCAAGGCCAAGTGCCCCGTGATCGCCAGGGACCTGGACTGTGCGGTCGGCAGTCTGGTTTTACGGCGGTCCGGGGCAAAAGAAACGATAGAAGGTGATAGTCATACCACGAGGTGACGGAACAGGAAAACATAAACTGCTCTAATGCCTGACAAAGCCTTTTTCGGTAACATCCACCTCGATTATTTCCGGCCCGGCCAGGCCGACCAGTTCAGCCGGTTTCGTCGAGGCCATTGCCCATGCGGTCTCGAACGATACGTCGCAGTGCCGGGCGACGTTCAGGACTGCACGGTCCATTGTCAGCACCGAGCCAGCAAGTGAAGGTGAATCATCGTGGCTGACGAAGCCATCCGTGTTGACCCGGCAGGTTATATCCCCGATCCGGTAAAGTCCCGGCGGCATGTTAGCCGCCATTATCGCGTCGGTAACCAGCACGCTTCGCTGCGGCGTCTTGGCGCGAATAAAATTTTTCAGTGTCGGAAACGGGATGTGATGCCCGTCGGCGATGAAACCGGCGGCCAAGCGGTCGTCGGCGAGTTGACGCTGGAGGTAATTGTCAAGGCGGGGCAGCATGTAGTGTGAACCGTTGCCCAGGTGCGTGCACATCTTCGCGCCGGCGGCGACGGCCCGGTCGATCATCTCGGCGTCGGCGTTGTGGTGTCCGATCGCCACTACGATGCCGGTCCTGTCGGCCCTGGCGATAAGCTCCATCGCGCCGGGCAGTTCCGGCGCCAGCGTCAGCAGGCGGACCGTCCCGTCGGATGCGTCCTGGAATTCATCAAGCAGGCCCGGCGCCTCCGGCGGGGTTTTTACGTACTCGAGCGGGTGCGCGCCGCGCGGGCCGTCGGCGCTGCTGATGAACGGTCCTTCGATGTGAAAGCCCGCGATCATCGAACCGAGCAACTCGTCGGCCCTTCGCAACTCGGCCATACGGGCGACGCGGGCGATCATCTTCTCAATTCGACCGGTAACAATCGTTACAAGAACGCCCACCACGCCGCACCGCCGCATCGCCTCGAAGGCGCCTTTGACCTTATCGAGTGTAAGCCGGTCAACGTCCGAGTCATTGAAGTCCACACCGGCGTACCCATTGACCTGGAG
>DAOVFI010000583.1 GCA_030673005.1 Planctomycetales bacterium | reverse complement strand
TTGCATGGTAAAGGGGATTTAGATAATACGACCGTCTGGTAGTCTATAGCACACGAATTCCTGAGTGGGTGCCATGCCTTCACGCGGAGCGTGTAGGCATGTTTTCGCCACAACATGCTTACGCCCTCCGCTGCGCTTCGGACGAAAGCATGGCACCCCTTGCAGGAGGATAGAGGAAAAATGAGGAACATCAGGAAAGGCGAGCAGGTCGTATGACACCAAAGACGATTTGTGTAATAGGCGCGGGTAACGGAGGCAAGGCCGTTGCGGGGGACATGACGCTTGCGGGACATACATGCCGGTTGTTCGAGTTCGGTGAATACGCCGACAACATCAAACCCGTCATCGATAGCGGCGGCATCGAAGTAACCGGTATCGCCCGGACGGGCTTTGCAAAACTGGAACTGGCGACCACCGATCTTGGCCAGGCCGTCAAGGGCGCTGAGGTGATAATGGTAACCACACAGGCGCTCGCTCACGAGCGGACCGCGCGCGAGCTTGCGTCTCATCTATCCGACGGTCAGGCCGTCATCCTCCTTCCCGGCAGCGGCGGGACGCTCGTCGTGCGGAAGGTCTGGGACGAAATGGGCATGGACAGGCCCGTGCTGCTGGCCGAAGGCGTTACATTCCCATATTGCTGCCGGAGCCTCGAAGGCCCCGGCACGGTCAATATCCACCGCGTTGACGGCCCGAATATGCTCCTGGCCGCACTGCCGGCCACAGACACACAGGAGGTAATCCTGGCGATGGAAGGCACTTACGACGATATGGTCAAGCCCGCCGCCAGTATTCTCGAACCGGCCTTGTACAACGTGAACATCATCGTCCATCCCGTCGGCGCGCTGCTGAACATGGGGCGAATCGAATACTCCGGCGGCGAGTTTTACATGTACAAAGAAGGCATCACGCCGTCGGTCAAGAAGGTCGTCTATGCGATGGACGCCGAGCGGTCTGCCCTTTTCAGGGCGATGGGGTATAAGCCGTACACGTACGATGAAGTCTTCCGCGATTGCTTTAATATGACGGTGCAGGAATTCGCCGCCACTTCGAGCAAAGGCCCGTTCAGTATGCAGGACCGCTACGTAACCGAGGACATACCGATGGGCACTACGCTGACCGTCTCGCTGGCGCGCAAGGCCGGCGTGCCCACGCCCACATACGACTGCATGATCCACCTGGCGTCCCTGGTCAACGATACCGACTTCTACAGCGGCGGGCGGAACCTGGAAAACCTCGGCCTGGCGCACCTGAGCCTCGAACAGTTCGAGCAATACCTCCAGACCGGCAGGAAACAGTGAGTTACGCTGATATACTTATCGGTATTCGATGGGAGGATCTGCCCGAACCGGTCAAGTCTCAGTCGAAGCGATGCCTGGAGGACATCATCGCAACGGCGGCAGGGAGTTTGGCCTTGCCGACTTCGGCGCAGGCAAAAACTCTCGTCGAAGCGCAGTTCGGCGCGGCCGATGTTCCGCTGTGGTTCAATGGCGCCGGCAGCAGCGCCGTCGGAGCGGCCTTTTACAATGCCCTGACGGTCGATTCGCTCGACTGCCACGACGGTTTTCGTCCGAACAAGGGTCACGCCGGGGCGACGGTGGTTCCGGTGGCGGTC
>DAOVFI010000027.1 GCA_030673005.1 Planctomycetales bacterium | reverse complement strand
CGCCGCTTCCGACCTCGTATCCGAGTTCGCGCAGTTGATGAAGAATGGCGATTCGGTCGGACCTTGCGCCGTTCAGGCCTGCCTGTCCGGCAGGCAGGTCGGGATGAATCCTTTCGTAGAGCGCCCTGTCGGACGTCTCGAACCGCAGCAGGTATCGGTCAGCGCCGGCTTGCCGCCAGAGGGCAAGTTCCTCGGCGTTTCGCTCACCGACGCTGAGCGTAACGGCCAGCGGTGTCTGTCGCCTGATGCATTCGACGACGTCCGCCAGCCACTGGCCTGATACGCCGCTGTCCTGGCCGGACTGGAGGACAATCGTGCCGTAGCCTAATTCGACGGCCCGGTCCGCGCAGGCGAGGATTTCATCGGCGTTCATTCGGTAGCGTTCGAGGCTGGTATTGTACGCGCCCAGCCCGCAGTACGCACAACGGCGAACGCAGTGATTCGAGAACTCCGCCAACCCGCGCAGATGGACTTCGTCGCCGACGTTCCGGTGGCGCACGTCGTCCGCCGTCCGCCACAATTCGGCCAGTCGGCGGTCGTCGGATTCACGCAGCCAGTCGTGTATCTCACCGAATTTCATCCTCGCTAAGATTCCTGTGTTCGCTTGAGTGTAACGGTGAAGGTGCTTCCGGCGTCCGGTTTGCTGGCAACGGTCGCTCGGTAATCGTTTTGACCAGGCCCTCAGGCCGCATGATTCGCCTCACTCATAAGTCGGCGGCGCCGGAATTCGCTTCCGTGCGAGGCCCATCCTTCAGCAACCGACGAACTTCTTCTTTCAACTGCTCTGGTCGGACAGGTTTGTCCAGCACGCGGTCCATCTTCAGCCATGATCTCGCCTCGGGCGACTGCGAATCGAACGACATTCGCGTAACGGCGGTTACGGACGTCAAGAGAATCACCGGCGTATCCGGATAAAGTTTTTTCAAGTAGTGGGCGAGCACAAACCCAGAATCCGCCTGCTCCATCATCAGGTCGAGGATCACGAGGTCGGGCCTGACCGTCAGCAACACCTCCTCGGCCTCTTTCTGACTGTAGGCGGTAACAACCTCGTAACCTTCAGCATTCAGCAAGGCGGCGAGCAGTTCGACGATATCCGGATCGTCATCTACTACCAGCACTTTCTTATTCACGCTCATGTCAAATCCTCATTCCTGATGTTCTTGCAACTATTCACTCACTTGCTCTTTTCTTCTGCATTGGGCTGAACTCTTACGATGTTTTTTTTATTGTTGCAGTGCGACTACTGGAGCAGATCGTCGCGCTTGCTGTAATGCGTATGCAGCAGGCGATGGCTTAATTCACCCAGCGGCTGACCGAGGAACTCGTCGTACAGGCGAGTTATCCATTTATTCTTATGGCTGACACGCACGTCTTCTTCGCGGTCGATCTTGTACAGCATTTTCATTCTCGCCCGCACCGCGTCCAGGTCCGCTCCCAGCGGCTGGCCGCCACCGTTGATGCACCCGCCCGGGCAGGTCATTATCTCGATAAATTGCAGGTCGTCGCGCCCGTCGCACACCTGGTCCAGCAGTACCCTTGCGTTGCCCATGCCGCTGACGACCGCAGCGCCGATTTTTAGACCATCGACTTCGATGTGCAGTTCCTTGGCGCCTTTGAGCCCTCGCAGAGGCTGGATTTCCAGGCCGGGAAGTTCCTTTCCGGTCAGCAGGTAATGCGCCGTTCGCACCGCCGCTTCCATCACGCCGCCGCTTGCGCCGAAAATCTTCCCGGCGGTAGATCGCTCGCCGAAAGGCGTGTCGGCTTCTTCTTCATCCATGGCGTTCAGGTCGATGCCGAACATGTGGAGCAACTGGCCCAATTCGCGCGTGGTCAGCACATAGTCCACGTCCGGGATATTATTCGGCGCCATTTCCGGACGGGTACACTCGAACTTCTTGGCCGTACACGGCATGATCGAGACGCTGACAATCTTCGACGGGTCAAGACCCTCTCGCTCGGCAAAGAAACTTTTAATCATCGCGCCCATCATCTGCTGCGGACTCTTGCAAGTCGAAACGTTGGGGATAAGGCTGGGATAAAACTGCTCGACGAACTTGATCCATCCCGGCGAACAACTTGTCATCATCGGGAGCACGCCGCCGGTCTTGATTCGCTGCGCCAGCTCGGAGGCCTCTTCCATGATGGTCAGGTCCGCCGAGAACGACGTGTCGAACACGCGGTCGAATCCCACGCGCCTCAATGCCGCGACCATCTGTCCGTCCACGTCTTTGCCGGCCTTGATGTCGAACTCTTCTGCGAGCGTTACCGACACCGCCGGGGCATGCTGGACGACAACCATTTTGTCCGGGTCGGCCAGCGCGGCGGTTACCTCGTTCAGATACGACCGTTCGCTCAACGCGCCCGTCGGGCAGACCAAAATGCACTGACCGCAATTTATGCACGACGAGACGTTAAGCCCCTCGTCGAAGGCCGTTCCGATAAACGCCCGGCTTCCGCGACCGATAAAGTCAATGGCCGATACGCCCTGTATCTCTTCGCACATCCGCACGCACCTTCCGCAGAGAATGCACTTCTCCGGGTCGCGGATAATCGCCGGACTTGAAACGTCCATAGGCCTGCTGGTCTTCTTACCGTGGTAGAGCCGACGGCGGATACCCAAATCCTGCGCCAGTTTCTGAAGGTCGCACTTTCCGTTGCGCGAGCAGTAGAGGCAATCGTCGGGGTGATTGCTCAACAGCAGTCTGACAATCGTTTTGCGGGCCTCGATCACCTTTTGGGTGCTTGTCCTGATCTTCATACCCTCTGCCACCGGATAAGAGCATGAGGGCGTCAGGTTGGGCGCGCCATCGACTTCAACAACGCATATCCGACAGGCGCCGCTGGGCGGCAGACCCTCCATGTAACACAGCGTGGGAATATGAATACCTTCCCGTTTCAAGGCGGTGAGAATCGTCTCGCCCGCATTGGCTTCAATCGACCGACCGTCAACTTCCAGTGTAATCATGCGAACACCTCTGTTTTATTTTCTAATCGGTTCTCTTCGAATGATAAGGTCCCGACATCGCCGAAACAGAATAGCGGGATTATGGGGATTTTAAGATTATGGGATAAAAACAATAAAAAAATCCCTACAATCCAGTAATCCCTGCTTGCCACGCCGTAGCCTTGCGAAGGCGGGTAATCCTGCTCTCGTTTTTTACGTTTTTCGCCGGGACGTTCGTCTCTTCCAAATACCGTTCAATCTTCGTTGTAATCATTTTTACAGGTTATTCAGGTTGGGTGAAATCAAGGTCGCATCGCAGACATCGCCGCGCCTCGCGCATCGCCGCCCGCTCACTGATGCACAACTCGACTTCGGCGAAGTTGCCTTTGCGCTCATCGGGCGGCAATGCCGGCGGGACGACTCGCACCTGGTCCTGGTCGTCGTCTTCGGGAATATGCACAGGCTCGATATACACGGTGGGGAGTATCGGTTTGGGTAAAAGTTTCAGCAATTTACCCGCCACGTACCGGTCGATCATCACGGCAGCGTCTTTTCCCGCCGCCACCGCCTCGATTATCGTGCCCGGTCCGCTGACCGCGTCGCCTCCGCCGAACACGCCCGAACGCTCCGTGGCGCAGGATTCGGCGTTCGTCGCCAGCGTGCCCCATTTCGTCAAGGCCAGACCGCCGAATCCGTCTGTCTCCGGCTCCTCGCTGATAGCGACAATCAGCGTGTCCAGTTCCACGTCGAACTCCGAGCCGCCAACGGGTTCCGGTCTGCGCCGGCCTGACGAATCCGGTTCGCCAAGCCTATTACGGATGAAGCGCACCCCGGTAAGCCTTCCGTTCTCGACGTGCAGTGCGACCGGAGCGACCAACTCTTCGATTGTAACGCCTTCAGCCAGACCGGCTTCGATCTCCTCGGCGTATGCGGGCATCTCGCGCCTCGTGCGACGATAGAATACGCCCACGCTTTCGGCGATCCCCTGCCGGAGGGCGACGCGGGCGGCGTCCATTGCCGAGTTGCCGCCGCCGATGACACCGACCCGGCCTTTGGCCAATGCCTTGCCTTCAAGGTTATGGGCCTTGAGGAACACGATTCCGGCAATGACGCCTTCGGCATCCTCGCCGGGCAGGGATAGCTTCCGGCTTCGGTGTGCGCCGGTGGCGAGATAGACGGCCTTGTATCCGTCATCGAGCAGCCCGTCGATGGTAATGTCCCGCCCCAGGGCCATGTTGCACTTAAGGTCGATGTTCTCGTTCAGCAGCGAGTTTATCTCCTTTTCCAGGGGTTCTCTCGGCAGGCGATATTCGGGAATTGCGCAAATGAGCATCCCGCCGGGCTTCGAATCGCGTTCGAAGATGGTTACTTTGTGCCCTTTCAGGGAGAGGTAATGCGCTGCAGCCAGCCCCGAAGGTCCTGCGCCGATGACCGCGATACGTGCGGCGTCCGGCCCGGCGGGGGTAACTTCAGGTGCGGCTTCGGCGGGGTCTGCGCGATCCACCACGAAACGCTTGAGCGCGCGGATGGCTATCGGTTCGCCCCCGGTCGAACCGGCCCGGCAGGACTGCTCGCACGGGTGATGACATACGCGGGCGCAGACCGACGGGAACGGATTGGCCTGTCGAATAACGCGATAGGCTTCGGCGTACTCACCACGGGCGATGTGGATTACGTATCGCCAGGTTTCCGTGTTGACCGGGCAACTGTTCTGGCAGGGAACGCCCACCAGTTCGGCGCAAGCGCCGGCTGGACAGTTACGCTCGAAAATATGCGCCTCGTATTCGTCGCGGAACCAGCGAAGCGTGCTCAACACCGGATTCGGAGCCGTCTGACCCAGACCGCAGAGGCTCGTTGCCTTAATCGTTTCGGCGAGTTTCTCAAGGTGCATTATTCCCTGGAAACGCAGAAGGGCATCTATGTCGGACTCGTTCCGGCGAGGCGAAACAATGGCCTGGAGAATCTCGAGCATCCGTTTCGTGCCCTCCCGACAGGGGATGCACTTTCCGCAACTCTCGGACTGAATGAACTCCATAAAGAACTTGGCGAAATCGACCATGCAGGTCGATTCATCCACCACTACCAGCCCGCCGGAACCCATAATAGTACCGAATTCCTTGAGCGCCTCGTAATCGGTCTCGATGTCGAGATACGCCTCGGGAACGCATCCGCCCGAAGGTCCGCCGATCTGAACGGCCTTGCATCGCTTGTTGTTGGGGATGCCCCCGCCGACGTCAAAGACGACCTGACGCAGAGTCGTGCCCATCGGCACTTCGACCAGACCGGTGCGGTTGACCATGCCCGAAAGCGCAAAGACCTTCGTGCCATTGCTTCCTTTGGTGCCCATTGACGCGAACCATTCCGCCCCGCGTTCGAGGATAAGCGCCAGGTTCGAGAGCGTCTCGACGTTGTTGATTATCGTCGGCTTGTCGAACAGTCCCTGGACCGCCGGGAACGGAGGCCTGGGGCGAGGCATGCCGCGCTTTCCTTCAATCGAGTGGATCAGCGCCGTCTCCTCGCCGCAGACAAACGCGCCGGCGCCTTGCTTGATTACGATTTCCAGGTTGTTTCCGCTTCCGAGAATGTTGTGCCCGATGAGTCCGTACTCGCCGGCCTTTTCCATGGCCTCGGCCAGGCGCTCTATCGCCAGGGGGTACTCCGCCCTGATGTAGATGTAGGCCTTGGTAGCGCCGATTGCGTAGGCGGCGATCAAAATCCCTTCGATAAGCCGATGAGGGTCGCTCTCTCCGACTGCCCGGTCCATAAAAGCGCCCGGGTCGCCCTCGTCTGCGTTGCAGATGAGGTACTTCTGCTCCGACGGCGTATTAAGCGCGAAACGCCACTTCTTTCCGGTCGGGAACCCGCCCCCGCCCCTGCCTCGCAAACCGCTGGACTCGACCAGGTCGCACACCTCGGCGGGCGTCATGGTCTTCAACACCCTGGCCGCTGCCGAATATCCGCCTCGCGCGATGTATTCGTCAATGTCGGACGGGTCGATAATGCCGCTGGACGCGAGGACCACGCGACGCTGACGGGCCAGGAACGGATGCTCATCCAGATAAGGAACGTCGTCCCATGGCCTGGTCTGACCGTTGCGAAACTGCCCCAGCACCATTTCTGATGGAACGTTCTGCCCCGATAATGCGGCTTCGAGCAGGTCGGCTGCGTTCTCGGCGGTAACGCCGCCGAAACTTATGCGCGCCCTGCCGGGCAACTGGACATCCACAATCGGCTCGGACGAACAAAGCCCGATGCAGCCAACCTCGACTACATCCACGTCGGCTTTCTTCTGCTGTAGATACTCACGTATCACCTCAAGCGTCTTTCCCGCCCCGGCGCCCAGGCCGCAGGTGCCCGTGCCGACGAAGACGACCGGTCTGGTCAATTCCTCGCGTCGCAACCTTATCAGTTCCGCCGCCAACTGCTCCTCGCCGGCCTTGTACGCCTCATATAATACGCCGCCTTTCAACCCGGCCAGCAGGTCCTTTGAAGGCCTTTGAGGCTTATGCCAGCACCGACCGTTCCCGTTTGTATTGACAGATTTATCCTTCTGCATTCGTCAATTCCTCTTCGCGGCACTGGTCTATAATCATCGCCAGTTTCTGCGGTGTTACTTTCGCGTGGAATTCACCATTGATGTTCACCACCGGCGCCAACCCGCACGCGCCCATACAGGCGACCACCTCCAGGCTGAACATCCTGTCGCGGGAGGTCTGCCCGGGTTTGAGTTTCAATTGCTTCATCGCCATATCCAGGACCTTTCCCGACCCCTTCACGTGGCATGCGGTTCCTCGGCAGACCGTGATGTGATACTTACCCAGGGGATGAAATCGAAACTGGTTGTAGAAGGTCGCCACGCCGTAAATCTTGCTTGCCGGAAGATTCAGGTGTTTTCCCACGCGCGCTACCGTTTCCCTGGAAAGATACCCCTTCTCTGCCTGTACCTGCTGAAGGATCGGGATCAGGGCGTCCCTTCCTGCACCGGAATGCTTTTCCAGAATGAGATCAATACCTGTGTCTGTCATCTTTTGTCGTCCTCAACTCGCCGTCCGGCATCTTGCGAAAAACGCCGCCTTTTCCAAAGACGTCGTAATATCCATATCCTCAACATATACGGATGCGGGTACTCTCAGATTTACCGGAGCAAAGTTCAACATGCCCCTGACGCCTGATGACACCAGCAAATCGGCCACATCCTGCGCCTGACCGGCAGGAACAGTTATAATCGCCGTAGTAACGTTCTTTTTCTCAAGCACCTCCGGCATTTCCTGCATCGCATAGCAGCGGCATTCGCTGATTACCGTACCGGCCTTGTTCGGATCGTTGTCGAAGGCCGCCACAATTCTAAGATTCGGGCGCCGACCGGCGAAATAGGTCAGGATCGCCCGTCCAAGGTTGCCGACGCCGATCAGCGCCACTGCCTGCAAATCCGGCGCATCCAGGAACTGCCCGATGCTTTCGACCAATTCCTCGATCGCATAGCCCCTTTTCGGGCTTCCACTGTACCCTATAATCATCATGTCGCGCCGAACCTGGGCGGCTGTTACTCCTGCATCCTTCGCCAACTGATGGGAAAAAACAAACTTTACCTTCTCTATTCCCAGGAGATTCGATAATAACCTTCGATAAAGGCTTAGTCTCCCAACCGTTTTGTCCGGTATTTGCACATTCATTTTTTGTTACTTTTCAAAACAATTCGTATCGTGAATATTATCACGCTGTGAATATATTCACAATATATATCTCATTAACGGTTTTTCCCCGCAGGATGTCAAGTGCTTTTTATCTTTTTTTTGAGTGGACCTTTTGTCCCATTTCGGCCCGAAAAGGTCACTGGTAATACATCACGCGTGCGTAAAAACCGGAAGAAATTCGACAACTTCCTGCTGACCTGCGATATAATCGGCTGGGCGTGCCGACTGTATATCGCCCGCCTCCAGGGTCTGCCAGGCCCGCAAAAGCAAAACTCCGCAAAGGAGCCTGTTGCATAACCAATTTTAGCCCGTTAGGGCGATACACCTGCCTGCCGGCAGGCAGGTGTTAGCCCAGCCCGGAAGGGCTGGGGACTAAGTGACGATAAGGTACAAGCCCCTTTTGGGGCTTTCGCAAGTTCTTGCTACATATAATGTTCCGCCCCTAAAGGAGCTTGTGTTTTCGTATGCCATTTATCCCACGGCTGCCGCCGTGGGCTAAATGCAGACGACGCGGTGAAAAAAGCCGACGCCGCACACGTCTTCCGCTACGCCGGCGGCAAAGAATGGACCGACTGCGGCCGGCTCGGAACCGATCCGAATCACCTTACCGTCCAGTCAATGATCGTCCACGACGATAAAATTTACGCCGGAACCGGCATCTGGGACTGGATGCAGGCTCGTAATGAAATTGAAGACCTTCCGCCCGCTGCGCCGACCCGCGTGTTTGTCTATGAAGGCGGCGCCGAATGGCGAGACCTCGGTCAGGTCGGCGAAGGCTCGCGCGACTTTACGCCGGGGCGCTGGACGAGACGCAGATCAAGTTCCTTTGATGTTTTTCTTCAGACACCACCTATATATCTGTCAGGTAACGGAAATTGCAGAGCCATTGTTCTTTGCGCCATGTTTCACAGGTGACTACGGAAGCGTCGGCCACAAAGCAGCCCAAGGTCCTGAACGTCTTCGAGCGATACCTGACGCTGCCCCTGGTGTTACATATTGCATAATAGCCAGAGGTTTATCTGTGCGTTTAATCAACGTTTTACTTGTTTTCGTTATGAGTCTATCGGCTTCGGCCTTAGCCCTGGCCGACGATTTGGCCGGCGCGCGTAAACTGTTGGGGGACGATTTCGAAGACGCCGGGATTGTGGCGATCCGGAACGGACACATCGTTACGGTTCGGCTTGCTGACGGCAAGGTAAGCACCCTGGCCAAGTTCCCCAAGGCCAGGAGGTTCGCGGGGCTGAGCCGCCCATGGTGGTCGCCGGACGGCAGGGAGATTCTCTTTTCCTTCAATGCCAGGGCATTTGTCATGAACTCTGACGGCGCCGATCGACGTCGGATACTCCAAAACGAGCCGAAGGTCTTCGAACCTGTCTGGTGGATTGACCCTGCCGGCGGCGAGCAATGTATTGTGTTCAAAACCACCAACGGCAAGCACTGGTACAAGCGCGGGCGCAGCGGACCGGGCAAAACGTACCTTTATCGCCCCAAAACCGGGAAGAAGACCAAACTGGCCGATTTCCCCTGCGACGGCGGGCTGTCGCTGGACGGTACGCACCTGGCAGAGGCCTACGGCGGATGCCTGATGGTCGATATTCCCGCCGGTAAGGTTCACGTATTGTACAACGGCAAACAGGCCTGCAACGCCAGCATAAGCCCGGATAACACTTACCGCCTCATGCACCTGTACCTGCCGCACAAGTACATCGGAATCCGCAACAAGTTCGACAAGGAGCTCTGGCGAATCGGCTGCCCGCGAGGCAGCAAGGAATTGCAGGATCCGCGCTGGAGCAACCATCCGAATTTCTGCATGGCCACCGCCAGGTTCAAAAACGGATTTAAAATGCTGCTGGTCAGGATTGACACGAAGAAAACGATAGTCCTGCACACCCTCGGCAGCGGCTGGTCGGCACCGCACCTTTTTCTGGCATCCGCCGCGGTAAAGCAAGCCACCGCCTCACCGGGCCCGTTGGACAAACTACCGTTGAAAACGCTGACGGCCTGCAAAAAAGAGGCGGCTGTCGCCAAGTGCTACACGCCGATGCTGCGTCGCCTGGCAAAATCGAAAGATCCTGAGGCTCGCCTGATCGTCAAGACGCTGGAGAATATGGGCAAGGCCCGATTGGCCGATGCGCATGCACAGTCCGACGCCTTTGAAGCCCGTGCGATCTACCGAAAGATTGCTGTCCGCTTCGCCGCATACCCGCTGGGCGATAAGGCGAAGGCGGTGCTGGCGTCCAAGCGCATGCAACACCGACTGGCCGCTGCGCCGAAGATACAGGAACTCCAGGAACTGGCTGAACGCCTTGTGGCGATCAAAGGCGCCAAGTCGCTATACGACGAAAAGGCCTTTTTTCAACGCAACAAGGCCATTCTGGTTCGCATGGTCAATCTGGCCTCCAAACTTCGCAAGGACTATGCCGATACCCCCGCCGCAGCCGTAGCGGCCAGGATCGCTCGGCGCTACGGCCTGCCACGGGCAACCGACGTCGCGGGCAACGAGACGCTGACAGTGGTCGCCACGATCGAAGCCGTCTCCAACATCCCCGACCCTGAAACCATGCTGTATTCCGATATGCTTACCTACATTCGCTACAAGGTGAACAAGGTAGTGGCCGGTCGGTATGCCAAGGATCGGATAATTGTTGTGCACTGGGGCATTCGCAATCGCAAGACGTGCCCGGCAGCGGCGTGGAAGCCGGGCATGAGACAGCAACTGAAGCTGGATCTATTCGGCAGCCACGAGAAGTTGGAGAAACTCAATGTCGCCAACGACGCGGATGTGATGGACTTGCAGTCATATTGGGCATTGGCGGTTACACAGGATCGCTCAAGTCCGGCCGGGGATGTCCGTTCGCTGACCGGCGCACAGACGCGCATCGTATGGGTTCAGGACCATGGCCCAGCCTCAAACGACACAGGCGCCAGGAAAAACAGACTTCGCCTGATGGGCTTCGACACCGAAGACGGCAAAGGTGAGCGGGCGATCCTTGCGAAACTCTCCAATTACGCCAAACCACTCCTGACGCCTGACGGAAAGCGTGTCGTCTTCTCCAATCGCATCGCGAAGAAGGTCTATATCGTCAACTTCGACGGAACAGATCTGCGAGAGGTCGTCGCTGGGTTTGCAGTGGACATCTGGGACGATCCGAAAACGGGCCACTGGTGGGTGTACGTCCAGACCGGCGGCGGCGACAGGAAGAGTCAGAGTCCTATCTACCGCCACCGGCTCGATAAGCCGAAAGTCCGTGAGCTGGTCTGGAACCGCACCGTCGCCCGCGCCGACAACTTTCAACTCTCACGCGACGGCACGCGGGCGGCGGGTCTGTTCCCGTGGCCGAACGGCGGCGTTGCGGTGCTGCCGAACGTCTCGTGGGAAAAACTGGGCAGAGGGTGCTGGACGAGCCTGTCGCCCGACAACAGTTATCTGTTCTGGGTCTTCGACGGTCCACACCGCAACGTGTATCTCTCCGCGCCGGGCCGACCCGGGAACTGGAAGGTTAACATCAACTCCGCCGCCGGTATCAACGGCTACGAAGTGTATCACCCGCGTTGGAGCAACCACGTGCGCGTAATGGCGATGACCGGCCCGTACGTAGTCGGCAGGAAGAAAAACAAGATCCGCGGGGGCGGTAAAAACGTGGAGATATACCTCGGACGATTCAACGAAGAGTTCACAGCCATAGAGAAATGGGCCCGCATCACGCGCAATAACCAGGGTGAATTCTTTCCTGATGCGTGGATCGCCGGTGGTGAGAACGTATCAGCCGCAGCGGTCATGAAACGGGCGGAGCAGAAGATTCTCCGACAGATTACCGGCGGGGTCGCGAAAAAATACGACACCTGGCCCGGCAACCACGAGTCGCTCATTTTCCTGTGGGAGAACCAGTCGAAAACCAACACAATCATGCAAACCGGCGGTAAAGACGCGCGGACGTGCAGCACGGAGCTTCGCGGCCTGGCGCGTCTGGGACGTTATCACGACGTGCTGCCGGCAGGCGGGGCGATGCTCGCGCGCGACACCGATAAGCGGCTGCTCGCAGCCTGCAGGAAGACCAACCAACTTACGATTGAAGCAACGATAACACCCGCCAATCTGAAACAGCGCGGGCCTGCGCGGATCGTAACCTTCTCGACAAACTCCGGTTCGCGTAACTTCACGCTCGGGCAGGACGGAAAGAACCTTATCCTCCGCCTCCGCACGACGCGGACGGGGCATAACGGCACCAAACCGCAGGTAACGCTCTGCAAACTCGTTGCGGGCAAGCCGCATCACGTGATCGTCAGTTACTTCCCCGGTAGGCTGTTCTGTTACGTCAATGGTCGAAAAGTGCCGGCGTCCGCGGCTGTGCAGGGCGACTTCAGCAACTGGTCGTCGCAGCATCTTCTGTTCGGCGACGAGTGGAACGGACAACGAGACTGGTCGGGTCGTCTGGAGGGCGTGGCGATCTACAGCCGATTCATGCCGCCTGATGAGGCGGCGATTCGTTACCGGTTGTATTCGGCACGCTTCAAGAAGCGAAAATCCGCGCCACGAGTCGTGCTGGAAGGCAAACTCGTCGCGACGACAACAACGCCCGCGCCTAAGGACATCGCCCCGTACCGTCGCGGGCTGGTTCTACATACGTATAAGGTTGTCAAGGTTATCTCCGGTCGATGCAAGGAGAGGCGGATCCAGGTCGCTCACTGGGCAATCCTCGACGATAAGGTACTCAAAAGCCTTGCGGCAAAGGTCAAGGGACGCAGCTATCGCCTGACGCTCGAGCGATACGACGACCATCCGCAACTTCAGGGCGAGCGGCTGATTACCGACAGTAACGAATTCGATCTCCGGCGCTACATCGACGTAGGCCCCGTCTCGCCGTAACCGACTATGGTCTTCAGTTCACATATATTCCTGTTCTACTTCCTGCCTGTGGCGCTGGTGCTGTATTACGCCATGCCGCAAGTGGGCAAGCACCTGATACTGACGCTGCTGAGCTACGCATTCTACGGCTGGTGCAACCCGGCATTCATGGCGTTGATGCTCACCTCGACGATAATCGATTACGTCTGCGGGCTGGTGATGTCGGGACAGTTTAACCGTGGCGCGTGGGGCAGGCCCATCGAGCGACTCGAGCAGGGTGAACGCCGCAGCCGGGCACAGACCGTGGCGCTGGTCGTGTCTATCTGTTCCAATCTCTCATTGCTGGGATTTTTCAAGTACTTCAATTTCGCCGTCGGCAGTTACAACGATGTAGTCGCCGTGCTGGGCATGGACGGGGCGCTCTGGGAAACGACGCTGAAAATTACACTCCCGCTGGGGATAAGTTTCTATACGTTCCAGTCGATGAGTTACTCGATCGACGTGTATCGCGGCGACGCGAGGGCGATCCGCAACCCGATCGATTTTGCCTGTTACGTCGCAATGTTCCCGCAACTGGTGGCTGGGCCTATCATCCGGTTCTCCGAGATCGAGGATCAGCTTCGCCACCGCACGTACACGGTCGAGAAATTCGCCCGCGGCGTTGCATTCATCAGCCTGGGACTCGCCAAGAAGATTTTACTGGCAAATGCTTGCGGAAAGGTAGCCGATGTTGTCTTCGACGCCGGGTCGGCGGGGTTCGTCGATTCGTGGTTCGGCGCAGCGGCTTACGCGTTCCAGATATACTTCGACTTCAGCGCGTACAGCGACATGGCAATCGGCCTGGGGTTGATGCTCGGGTTCGTTTTTCCCAAAAACTTCGACTCGCCGTACCGCTCGGCGTCGATTACGGAGTTCTGGAAGCGGTGGCACATTTCGCTGTCGAGTTGGCTGCGGGATTACCTGTACATTCCGCTGGGCGGCAATCGCAAGGGCGGCGTGCGGACGTATGTGAACCTGGCGATTGTGATGCTGCTGGGCGGGCTGTGGCACGGCGCGGCGTGGAACTTCCTGATATGGGGAGGCATCCACGGCGTGATGCTTGCGGTCGAACGTGCGTGCGGGAAGGACAGTCTCTATCGTCGGCTGCCGCACGTGCTGAAGACGGCGATTACATTTGTGATCCTTCTGTTCACCTGGGTATTTTTCCGCGCGAGCGACCTGCCGGCGGCCTTGCGGTACTGCGGCAGTATGCTGGGCATGGCGGACCCGCAGCAGGGCGCCGGGCTGATCGGCGGCTTAATTTACCAACCGTACTACCTGCTGACATTCGCCGCCGCGGCGATGGTTACGTGGGGCTGCCCGCAGACGTGGGATTTCACGCGGCGGATCGGAATCGGCAAAGTCGTACTGATCGCGATGGCGCTGTGGGCGGCGATTACGGCAATGACGACGCAGGAGTTCAACCCGTTTATCTACTTTATTTTTTAGCGCAGTTTAAGATTGTGTGAAGCGTGGCATGGCCGCCCGCCTACCGGCAGGTAGGTCTCGGCCATGATTCTTACCTTCACGGGCGAGACGCCCGTGCTACGTAGGCGAGACGCCCATGCCACAGTGAGCGACATGGCGAAGACAAAACGACAACTGGCTCGCGAGGAAATCGCACAGCGGGAAATCGGACACACACAGGTGTGTTCAGGGACGGCCTGGATTCTCGCGGGATTGTTCCTGGCGACGATCTTCGCAGTTCCGATTACTCAGGCAGTGTATGAAATTCGCGAACATGCCGCGGGGGATCGCGAATCCGCCAGGCCGGGATGCTTCGATATTTTCGCCTCGCCGCTCCGTGCAGCCGGCGCTTTCGACGACA
>DAOVFI010000111.1 GCA_030673005.1 Planctomycetales bacterium | reverse complement strand
ATTTCCTCAAGTCCTGAAACCAGGCGGACCTTGATGTCGGAGTTTTGTTTCTCGAAGAGTGCTATCCGTTCGTGGGTCAGTTTGATGTTAGGGTCGAACGGCCAGTCGAACAGGACGAGTTGTACGGTCGGCTTCGGTTTTCCGGATACCGCCGGGTGTTTTTCGGTTTTGACCGGTTGATTCGACTTGCCGGACCCCTGTGCGAACAGCAGACACGCACCGACAAAAACAACCGTCACTGACAGTAAAACCCGAAATCGTCCCATCGTTAACTCCTTCCGAACAATCGTAGGGTGTGCAGGTTTTTTTCCTTCACCTGCCGGTAGGCAGGTGAAGGAAAAAGGGCCTGCACACCGCGATTGACAGGTGAAGCGTTCGGTGTGCAGGGAACAGAACCTTCCACACCCTACCGGCTACCCGCCTTCGCCAAAAGGCTACGGCGTGGCAAGCGGGCTACCGGCTACCGGTTACCATTTTCAGAACTGGTCCAGATTGCGTTTTATTTTTGCCGCACGGAGCAGGAGATAATCGTTACCGCGATAGCGGAGCACTTCTCCGGAGATATAGAAGATCACACCGAAGGCCGTTCCGTTTCCTGATATTATTTCCATCCTTTCCAGGTGCAGGTTCGGGAGGATTCGCATCGGCGGCTCGCGGAGCGTGTTGTCGGACTCGAATGCCAGTCTGTACCACCGCTGCGATTTCGTCCGCGGCAGCAACCTTACCAGCCTGTGTATGGCCGTTTTTCCCGGCCCGGCGCGGAGCGGTTCGCCGGGCCGCGCTCCCGACGGGGCGGTCGCGGTTTTCGGCAATTCCGGCTTGATAACCGGAATGATGGGCCTGCTCGGCGTCTGACCGAGCAATTCGGCGGCGATGTCGTCGGCAGAGACACCCTTGTTCTTATCCGGGGCAGGCCGGCTTGTCGGACCGGCGGGCCTGGTTGAGACGGCTCGATCAGGCTCGCTGAAGTCCGGCGCCGTAGAGGGTTTGGTAGTCGTCGTTTTCCGGACCGGTCGGGAGCGCGAGGTCGGTGTCTGTTTCGGCGGCGCCGGCTTTACCGGTTCGGCCGGAGCGGTTGCCGCCTTCGGCTGCGCCCGCATCGCCCGGCGGATAAGCATGTAATAACCCCCTCGATAGCGATGAACCTCGCCGGAAAGATAGAACGTGGCGTCCGGGTCGTCGGCCCGGATGTCCTCTATCGTCTCCAGCAGTTCGCACGGCAGCAGGTACAGCCGGCCGACACGCCGGTCCTTTATCGTCTGCCACTTGCCGGTCGGGTCCTTCTCGATGCGACAGAGGCGGTCAATCACCGCCGTACCGCTGGGCAGAAGCGCAGACTTTGCGTTACCGGGCGTCTTAACTCTCGTCGGCGGCGTAATCGGCACAGAGGCCGGGTCTATCGACTCGATCAGCATTTCGTCGGCATTACGACCGCCCTTGTCGGAATCTGACGCTGCCGGCTGGGTCGTCGCCTCGGCAGCAGTATCGGCCCGGCGCGCTTCAGAACCTGCCCCAACCGCCAAGGCGCCCGCCAGAACCGCCGCCGCCAAATATGTCCGCATCGCAACCATCATAATGATCCATCTCGCAAACAATGATTGTACGTCCGGCAGGTAGGTCGTTTCAAGTCAGGATGTACTCGAAATGCAAGGCCAAGCCCACGCCACCGCGCTGCGTATGCCCACGGAACACAGTGGCGCCAACCCACGGAACACAGTGGCGTGGGCTTTGCCATTCAGATGCGCCTGAAGTGATCCGCCAGTCCGGCAGGTGATTCCGCGAAAGAGACGTAACCGGTCGCTTTATGTTTGGTTTGCCCGATAAGCGCGACCAGCGGTCGCCAGTATTCGCCGACGCAGACGATAGGTCGAGCGGAGATAGCGCCTTTGCCGACCATTTCCCAGACGCCCGCCAGTTCCAGCAGCGTCCCCGTCGCGCCGGGCAGGACGACGTACCCGGCCTCTCCCATGTCAATCAGCGTCCGCAGACGCTCGTGGTGGTCGGCAGTTTCGATTACGCGATCGACGAATTCGTTCGGACCGGACCTCCAGATTCGGCAGGTAACGCCGATGACCGTCGCTCCGGCGCTGCCGGCGCCGCGTGAGACGGCCTCCATAGTCCCGCCGTAACCGCCGGTGGCGACGGAGTAGCCCAGTTCGACCAAAACGCCCCCGACCCGCTCGGCCGTTTCGTACTCGCTGCTTCCGCGGCGGACCTCGCCGCTGCCGAAAACCGAAATGACAGGCGACTCACTCATCCTTCGGCTCTTTCTCCAGCAGCATCTTGCGAAGCAGTTTCGGCACGCCCATTTTCAGCCGGCCGTCGAAGGCGAAACTCTTCTTCTGACCGCTGATCAATGCCTTGGCGATGGCCCTTGCCACGCCACGCCCGTCGGCGCGGGCGCGGACGACGAACATGACAGTCTTTCCGGGCGGGATCGGCTTGAGGTTCGGCTCGTTAACCCGCAAGACCACGTCGTCGCCGTATTTCAGAGCGCCGCTGAGCTGCTCCAGGGGCAGTTCGAATACATTGGGGTTATCGACTTCAAAGGACAGCTCCAGCCAGGACGGCGGGCCTTTGATAAACTTCGCTTTGCGGAAACGCCACCCCGGCTTCCGCAGCACGGGCAGCCGACCTTTACGCTTCATACGCACCGGAATCTTCAGCCCGAGGAAATGGAATTTCGACGTGCTGCTGAACTCGTATGGAATCGATTCGCCGGCGCGGACGTTGTGCATCAGCGACGCCAGGCCGGCAAATTCCAGCGACACGGGCACGCGGACGACAGTCGTTTCATTGCCCGACAACGCCATTACCGGCGAAGGGAGCGCTCCGCTGACAATCTCCGTTTGGCCCGAAGTTACGCAGTACGCCAAATCGGAAAAATCGAGTTGAAAATCGTTGGGATTGGTCACCTTCACGTCGAAGACCAGATCGATTTTATTAAAATCAAATCCTGCAATGTCGATGTCGTGCAGTTTTACTGTCGGCGGTTTGATGCAACCAATCAAAGCGTTCGACAGCAATGCCGCGGCAAGTACGACCAACACTTTTTTAACCGTTGATTGCATTTGACAACTCCTTCCCGTTCAGCCGGGTGGCACGGTCAAGCCGAACGTCTGCCTGCCCTTCGGGTCTGAGCCTCTCTTCGAGCCTGAGCCTCAGAGCCGAAGGCAGGGTCGAAGACCGGCAGGCAGGTAGTGAGGCTTGGCCGTGACGGCGCCCACCACGGCCAAGCAAGGTCGAGGAAAAAAGCCTCGACCTTGCTTGACCGTGCCACCCATAATTTTAAATGTGACAAAGCTCTACACGTTCGCCTGACGGGTGTAATTCAGCAGTCCGCCGGCGGCGAGGATTTCCCGCTGGCGGTCGCTGAGATTTACCCGGCAGGTGAAATTGAATTCTTTCGTGGCGTTGCGGACAGTAACACTTTCAGCCGATGCGACCGCACCGGCGACGTCTTCAATAACGAGCCGGTCGGCGGCGTCGATTCGTTCGTAATCGGCCGCCTCGGTGAAGGTCAGCGGCAGGATCGCGAAGTTGACAAGGTTTGCCTGGTGAATCCGTTCGATTGCTTTTGCGATAACGACCCGCACGCCCAGGTACATCGGGCACAAGGCCGCGTGCTCGCGCGACGAACCCTGCCCGTATGAATCACCGGCTACGACTACACCGTCCCTGCCGGCCTGTTTGACCGCGACGGCGCGCTCGGCGAAGGTCGGCTCGCCCGACTCGTTCAGCGGGTCGAAGACGTGTTTTGCGTATTCCGGCACGTTGGAGCGCAATTTCAGCAGCGGTCCTGCCGGCATGATGTGGTCGGTGGTTATCTTCTCGCCGACCTTGATAAGGACCTGCCCGTCGATTTTCTCCGGCAGCGGCTGCCCGGCGGGAGGTTTGACAATCGTCGGCCCGCGAACGATCTCGACGCGGGCTGCCTCGTCAGGCCCAAGCGGCGGGATAATCATACCGTCGTCGGTAAGGAATTCACTCACCTCCGGGATTTTCGGTTGCGGCATGTCCAGTCGCCGAGGGTCGGTGATTTCGCCGGTGACGGCGGCGGCGACGGCGGTCTCCGGCGATACGAGATAGACCTTATCGCCCTTCGTGCCGCTGCGCCCGGCGAAGTTGCGATTGAACGTCCGCAAACTGACGCGATCGTTTCCCGGCGAGAAGCCCTGACCGATGCAAGGCCCGCACCCACATTCGAGAATCCGCGCCCCGGCTGCGACCATCTCGCCCAGCGAGCCGTTATCGGACAGCATCTTCAGCACCTGCCGGCTGCCCGGTGCGATGCCGAGTTCCACACGCGGATGAACCTTCCGCCCCGCAAGCACGGCGGCGGCGACCATCAGGTCGTGGAGACTGGAATTGGTGCACGAGCCGATAATCACCTGATCGACTTTCGTCCCCGCCAGTCCTGCAACGGTCTCGACGTTGCCCGGCGACGACGGCGCCGACGCCAGCGGTGCCAGGTCGGACAGATCGATCACAACCCGGCTGAGGCTCACCTCGATCATACCGTCGATGTCGGGCCTGGTAATTTCGGCGTCGGGGCAGTAGCGGCGGATGTTCTCGATGACGACTGCGTCCTGCTCGGCGTGAAGGCGCTTGGTTATACGGTCATACTGTGCGTCCGGCTCCGCCGACAGCGGCGTGAACTGATCGGCCCTGCCCTGGGCGGCCAGAAACGCCCGCGTCGTATCGTCGGCGCCGAAGACGCTGGCCGTTACGCCCAGTTCGGCGCCCATGTTGGTGCAGGTCGCCCGCGCCGGGACTGAAAGCGATGCGACGCCTTCGCCGCAGTATTCGACCACCGCGCCGACGTTGCCGCGCGTCGTGAGGATGCTCAGCAGTTTCAGGATAATGTCCTTGGGCGCGACCCAGTCCGGCAGTCGTCCTTTCAGTTCCACCGCCACCACGGCAGGGCACGAAAGGTAAAACGCCCCGCCGCCCATAGCGACGGCTACGTCCAGCCCGCCTGCACCGATCGCCAGAGCGCCCATGCCGCCGGCGGTCGGCGTGTGAGAATCGCTGCCCAGCAAGGTCTTACCCGGCGCGGCGAAACGCTCCAGGTGGACCTGGTGGCAGATGCCGTTTCCGGGCCGGCTGTGATACGCGCCGACCTTAGCGGCGATCGACTGGAGGTACAGGTGGTCGTTGTGATTCTCGGGGCCGAACTGGGCCATGTTGTGGTCCACGAAACTGACCGACAGTTCCGCACGCACCCGCTCGACGCCCATTGCCTCGAACAGCAGAAACGCCGTGGTGCCCGTGGCGTCCTGTGTGAGGGTCTGGTCGATGCGGATACCAATCTCCCGCCCGACTTCCAGATCGCCGCAGGTCAGATGTCCGGTGAGTATTTTCTGTGTTACTGTGCCCTGCATGAGAGGTGCTCCGGGTTGTTTTAAAAAAAGTCCGGACGGTTATCGTTTTGGTGTGGATGCGTGCGCGCCCGTCGGCCGTGCCCCGTTCCAGTGTTCCAGCCAGTATTTCATAGCCACTTCGGGATAACGTTCATGCCCGCTGTGTGGGATTATTTTTGCAGTAATCTTGAAACCGGCGGATCGCAGATAGGCGATGGCCTTTTCCGACTGGTCTTTGATCGCGCCGGGGTCGTTCTGGGCGTAATAGACCATCACGGGCGTCTTGATTGCTTCGCGCGGGTACCAGCCGTCCAGGGCGCGGCGGTTGAAGTTGCAGTTGCGGGCGATCACCACCGAGAAGATGTCCGGATGCCGCAGGCCGACGAAATAGGCCGGGAATCCCCCGCCCGAAAAGCCCGTCATCAGTATGTTCCTGCGGTCGATATTGTAGAGGTAGTGCATCTGCCCAAGGATGGTCATGATAAGGCATTCATCGCGAAGGAGTTGGTCGATAGCGCCGGTGCCGAGGATGCCGTCGGTGCTGGTCAGTTTCGGGCAGATGAGCAGGCAGCCGTACTTTTCCGCCAGCATCTTCCACTCGCCCACCTGGTAGGCCGCTACGTCGAACGGGTCCGTACCGTGGCAGGTAACGATAACCGGAAGGGGTTTGTCGCTGCGATATTTGGAGGGGACGTATAGGAAATAGTACCTGTTTGTGATCGGCTCGAGGAGGAGTCTTTGCTGCTCGGGGGGCGTATTCTGAGGCTGGGGTACGGCGCAGCCGGTAATGGCCAACAGAACTGTAATCAGACTTTTACGCACCGTTTTCACACTCGCCGAGTCCGTTGTCAAGTAAGGTTTCAACAGGAAGGCCATACTATAAAACCGCACTGCTGAAAAGCAAGCGAAAGGTGGGACTTCCCAGGTAGGCAGGCGTATGCGTAGGCCGGGACGAAGCGGTAGGCCGGGACGGAACGCAGTGGAGTCCCGGCAATTTAGCCCGAGACATAGGCAGTTCAGCCCGAGCCGCCGGGACTCCGCTTCGCTCCGTCCCGGCCTACGGTTGAGTCCCGGCCTGCGTTCGAGGGATAAAATGCCGCCGAGCAACCGGGGGCCTCGGTAACGCGGATACAGTGAACATCCCGCCCCAATCTCCCTTTGAGACGCCCTGCCATATATTCGGCCAGTCGCTCTGCCGTCGCAGACCCGCCGGACATAGCCGGCAATTCGTTCAAGTCCGTCCCATCCAGTTCGCCGACAATCTCCTCCAGCGCCGTCCTGGCGGCGAGAAAATCAATCACAAAGCCATTCTCGTCCAGCCGGTCGGCGCGGAACGCCGCCGTCACGCGCCAATCGTGCCCGTGCGGAGCTTCGGCCGTCCCGTCGGGCATAGCAACACTATGACGAGCGGAAAAACGAACCGATACGGAAACCTCATAGATGTTCATTGCGGTTTGTCAATATGAACATCCGCAGCGGGACCCCCGTCAGCGGGGCGCAGCGGCGGACCCGGTTTCAGCAGACGTTTGAGCCGCTCGGAAATAACCTTATCGCGGTTCTTTTTTCGCTGCTCGATCTCGGCCTTCAACTCGGTGAGTTTCTGAGCCAGGCGCTTCACCTGGTATTCCTTTACGGTCTGGTCATTGTCGAACTGCTTGACGAGCAGGCCGCGGAGTTTCTTTTTCAGTTTGGCCTTTTCGTTCGCCTTGTTGGCCCGGAGATACTCCCTTCGCGTATGGAAAATTGCGATGTAGAGACGATGCCTCGCCACCGCGGCGCCGCGGACCTCGGGCGGAAAGGCCTGCATGCGCTGATAGAGCCACCAGAGCCGCCGCAGCATCCGCCGGGCCTGGCGCGGATTTTCCTTAAGGAGCATCTCAAGACGCCTGTACTCCTCGGGAAGGTACTTTTTGGTAAACGCCTTTATCTTCTCGATGTCTTCACGCCTGGGTCGTCCCCACCCGCGATTATTCTTGACCGAATGCGCCGGCCCGTCGGCGCGCGCCCGAAGACGCCGGGCGTGGGCGGGTCTGACCGCTTCGTCGTTAGTGGCCGGCAGTTCAGCACTGTTTCGCCCGGGTTCCTTTGCTGAGACCCGCGGCCCGGCAGGGGCTTCAGGACCCCAACTCCAAATAATCACCGCCGCCGTCAGAACCACCAGGCCCATCGCCAACATCTGTCTGGTCAACATGGCTAGTCTCGCTTCCC
>DAOVFI010000534.1 GCA_030673005.1 Planctomycetales bacterium | reverse complement strand
GCGCTGCTCCAGTGCCGCCATCAGAGCCGCAGCGGCCTGGTGATGCCCGGCCCCGACTGAGGAACTGACGAACACGACGTCCGGCGAATTGGCGATAAGATCAGATTCCATAATTATGCGATAGTCTTACAAGTGCTGACTAATCCGGCAAGCGTTTAGCGATTCGGTGTGCAGGGAAAAGAACCTGCACACCCTACAACTACTCCTTCAGTCCGTATTCCTTGATTTTGCGATAGAGCGTCCGTTCGCCGATGCCGAGAATTCGGGCGGCCTGGGAGCGGTTTCCGGCGACCATCTTGAGCGTGTTTGCGATGAGTTGCTTCTCGGCCTCGGAGATGCTCACTCCCGCCAGGTCGGTCGTCTGCGCCTCGACGCCCTGGGCGGCGCCGCGGAGTTCGGCCGGCAGGTCCTCGACGGAGAGTTTGCCCTCGCCGGCGAGGACGATCATATTCTCGATGATGTTGCGAAGTTGCCGGACGTTTCCGGGCCAGTCGAAGCCCATTAATGCCCGACGGGCCTCTGCCGTGATACCGGTAACCTTCGTATCGTGTGATTCGTTGGCGAGATTGATGAAGTGTTCGATCAGTTGCGGGATGTCTTCACGCCGCTCGCGCAGCGGCGGTATCCGGATCGTAACGCCGTTGAGGCGGAAGAACAGGTCCTCGCGGAAGCGGCCGTCCTTTACCCGGCCTTCCAGGTCGGTGTTGGTTGCGCTGATGATTCGCACATCGACGTGGATCGGCTCGTTCGCCCCGACGCGAACGACTTCGCCGTTCTCCAGCACGCGCAGGAGTTTTGCCTGCATGGTCGCAGGCATGTCGCCGACCTCGTCGAGAAAGATCGTCCCGCCGTCGGCGTATTCGAATCGTCCCTTTCGGTCGGCGGTAGCGCCGGTGTAAGCGCCCTTGACGTGCCCGAACAATTCGTCCTCCAGCAGAGTTTCGCTCAGCCCGGCGCAGTTAAGCGCGACGAAACGGGCGTTTTTCCGCCGGGAGTTGTTATGGATCGCCAGGGCCAGCAGTTCCTTGCCCGTGCCTGATTCGCCCTGCACCAGCACCGGCAGGTTGGACCGTGCTATCCGGCGGACTGTCTCCAATATCCGTATCATCCCGGCGGAGTGCCCGATGATGCCTTCGAAGCCGTAGTGTTTATCGAGGTGTTCGCGTAGTTCGCGTATTATCCGCTGCCGGGCGGTGCGCTCCGCAGCCCGCTGAACGACCACGCGAAGTTCGTCCAGGTCCAGCGGCTTTTCGATGTAGTCGCAGGCGCCTTCCTGAAGGGCAGTCCGGCAGGTTGCTACGGTGGAATGTCCCGTCACGAGAATGACTTCCGTACCGGGCGAGTGTTTGCGGGCGGCGGCCAGTACGGCCAGACCGGCTTCATCCTCGTCCATCACCAGGTCGGTAACGATAACGTCGAAGTGCTCGCTCTTCAGGCGTGCAACCGCCTCGACGCCGGAGTGGACCATCTGCACGTTATGATTCAGACGCGACAGACCCTCTGCGACGGCCTCGGCGTGATGAACCTCATCATCCACGACCAGAATGTCCGCCCGGAAATTGTCCAGTTTTTCGTTCATAAAGGACAAATCTATAATCTCTGAAGGATTTATTCAACGGTAAGCACCTGCGTCGCTGAAGCGAGCAGGCCAACAATAATAGTTCCCTGTTTTTTGGGAGTTTCTTCTGGCTTGCTCGCTTTAGCGATGCAGGTTTTTTTCGATGCATTCAGCACTCTACGCCAGCGGGAGGTTGATGACGAATCTCGTTCCTTTTCCCTGTTCGCTATCGACGTGGATGTCGCCGTCGTGTCGGCGGATTATTCGGCGTGCGGTGGGCAGGCCCAG
>DAOVFI010000601.1 GCA_030673005.1 Planctomycetales bacterium | reverse complement strand
GTTTGAACCGACCCGGGGCGGCCGAATCAGGCAGCAGATTGAATCGGCCACCCGCAAGTGGGCTCAAAGCGTCGATGACTTCCTGCACGAGCATCCGGAGATGTGGTGGAACTGGCTGGACAAACGCTGGACGAGGATCATCCGCGAAGGATAATCGTTGAAACTTTTTACCGGCCCGGGGCGTCTAATTCATCGACAGGCCAATTAAGGAGAATCCGATGAGATACAAATCACTGCTTGCAATCATCGCGCTTCCGGTTCTTTTTCAGACCGGTGTTTCGCGGGCGGAAAAGGCCGGGGACGGCTCGTCGTTCACCATCCGCCCGGATTACCGGCACAAGGAAATCTACGACGTGTACGAAGGCCTGCGGAAAGGCAATCGGCCGCAGTTCATCACCACCGACCTGGCGCTGCACAGCGGGCACCTGCTGTTCGATTACTCGCTGCGGGCAATCGAGATCGACCGCCTCTACGGCCTGGCCGAGAAACTCACCAAGGCGATGGTCGCCAGGGCACAAGTGCTGCAACGACTCAGGGAAGCCCTGCCTTATAAAGGCTACTTCCAGGACATGAGCGGCATAGAAGCCTTTTTTTGTGTGCCGGCGAAGATTCTCGACCCGGACTTCAAAATTCCCAAAGACCTCAAGGACAAGGTCGAGAAGGACCTGGCCTACATCGAGAAGCACGAGGGGTTTCAGTTTTCGCTGACGCTGGACAGCGCGGAGGATTTTTCGCAGTACGTCCCGCGCGGGCATTACACGCGGAACGAGAAATTCAAACGCTATTTCAAGGCGATGATGTGGTACGGCCGGCGGATGTTCCGCGTCAGGGAAGGTCGGCCTGAATGCCTGCCGGATCCCGTTACCGGCGATCACTGGTCGGAAAAGCACATGCTGGAAGAGACGCGACAGATGCTGCTGATCGCTTACATGCTCTACAATACCCGAATCGACGGCAAGCCGGCCATTGAGACGTGGAAGAAATTGTACGTCCCCACCGTCCTGTTCGCCGGTCGGACCGAAGACCTAAATCCGATGGAGGTCAAGACTGTCGCTGAGAAGGTGTGGGGAACACTGCCGCGGACGAAGCTGAGAGACGAAAAGAAGGTCCGCCGGTTTGCCAAACTGGCCGCCGAGTTCAGCAAGCCGAAGATTGATTCATCCGGCGCGGGGCGCGAGGGCTTCTGCTTCATGGCACAGCGATTCACGCCGGACAGTTACATCACCCAATGCCTCGTAACAGATGCGACCGGAAAGGGCGCAGAACATCGGCAGTTCGGCGAGGGCGTGCCGATCCATCCGCTGCCGTACACCGGTAAACGTAAGCCCAAACCGTTCACATGGGGATTTAATAGGTATATGAGTCCGCCGGAGCGCCGCTTCATGCCGCGCGGGCTGGACGTGATGGCCGTCTTCGGCTGTAATGAGGCGCTGGCGATACTCAAGGCCGACGGCGACACCGAATACAAAGGCTACGACGAGATGCTCGCCTTCCTCCGAAAGGACGTCGGCAAGATGATGGCTGAGCGTAAATCGGAGAATCTTTA
>DAOVFI010000733.1 GCA_030673005.1 Planctomycetales bacterium | reverse complement strand
CACGAGCGTCGCGGTACGAATCCGTCGCATGTGCATCACCATTTCCTCCTTGAGGGGGCTCGCCCTCGGTTGCCTTCCGGCGGGCCGACCGACGTTTCGGCGTCTCTCCGGTTATCCAAACCAGACGAGCCGCCAGAGCCGCTTGACTGGTGCGAATTCTGGATGTATCTTATGAACTATGGTTCACGGTTTGTCAAGCCGGTTATCATGGGTTCCATGTGGCCTTGGCGATGAGGTGTGCGAACGATGGCGAAAGTGACACGCAGAGAACGGGAGCGCCAGCAGCACCGACGCGAGGTTCTGGCGGCGGCGCAGGAGCTCTTTTCCCGCAAGGGGTTCGATCGAACGAGTATGGCGGAGATCGCCGAGCGGGCGGAGTTTGCCGTCGGGACGCTCTACAAGTTTTTCAAGGACAAGAAGACGCTCTACCGCGCCCTGATCCTCGACACGGTTCAGGAGTTTGCACAGGTCCTGACAACGGCACTGAAGACGCGGGGAACCGAGGTCGAAAGGCTCGAACGCTACATCGAGACCAAGGCGGACCTGTTCGTACGGCACATCCCGACCGCCCGTCTCTATTTCGCGCAGACCGCCGGCGCCAAGTATGTGCCGACGGCGGGGCTCGATCGGGACGCCCGGGCAGTCTGCAAGGGCGTGCTCGACGCGCTGGAAGCCGTGTTCCGCGCTGGAATACGCAAGGGTCTGTTCTTGAAGACTGACCCGAGGATGCTCGTGCTCGGGTTGGAGGGGGTCGGCAACGCCTTCCTGGACGAACTGATTGAGCGGCCGGACGACTTCTCCGCCGAGACAATGGCGGGCATGACCAAGACGATCTTCTTCGAGCGCATTCGCCTGAAGGCGAGGTAATGCCGAAATGGCCGCGGCAGGACGACAAGCGGAGCGGCGATTCCATTTGCTTGACACCATTGGGCAGATATCGCCAAATGCCGGCGGCACTTTGGCGCCGCGAGAGATCACCCAACGAGGAGAGATCCTGTGTGCTCGGTGAACACGAGACTTAAGTCGGCTAAGAAAGTCGGCCTTGCCCTGGGCAGCGGTTCCGCGCGTGGCTGGACCCATATCGGAGTGATTCGGGCCCTTGCTGAA
>DAOVFI010000383.1 GCA_030673005.1 Planctomycetales bacterium | reverse complement strand
CAGCCGACGCCGTCTGATAACCAACCCCGACCAGAGACAGAAGACATAGCACCGCCAATACTCTCATTGTTCTCACTCCGCACATAATTCGTTCCTTTCTTTCTGACGCCCGCCGCGACGGGCAAGACTTCATCATCTACTTATACCGGCAATCCATATGCTCTTTGAACCCCCTTTCCGTATGCACCTACCGCTTTTGTGTCAAGGTTTTTCGAGAAAAAAGGGGGGTTCACATTGATCAGGTTCTGTCTGACTTCGTTTACAATGCCGATGAATTGACGCGGACAACCGCTTCGGGTAGTCTATCAAACATGACAGTGAACGAGATTGATTCGCGGGTGCGTAAAGCCGTTGCTCATTTCTGGAGCACACGCCGGCGCCAGGCGAAATCTCAACGTAAAGGGGGCAAGGCCGATCAAGGATCCCGTGGAGCAGTTACGGGAGGCGCTCAGATGAACGGGTTCATCGATCTGCTCGCGGATCTTGTCATGGAATCAGGGATTCCGGATACTGCTGTTTTCCGGCACAAGGCGCTGGAACTGCCCGGTTTTTTTCGCCCTACCAAAGAATGGGATATATTGGTTGTTATGGACGGCAAACTGTTGGCGGCAATTGAGGCGAAATCGCAAGTCGGGCCGTCATTCGGAAACAACTTCAATAATCGTACGGAAGAGGTCATAGGCAGCGCTGTGGACATTTGGACGGCTTATCGAGACGGGGCTTTCGTCAACTCGCCCAGACCATGGCTCGGATATGTATTCCTTCTCGAAGACTGCCACCGTTCTCGCCAACCGGTGAGAGTGAAAGAACCCCATTTTAAGGTCTTCGCAGAGTTTCGGAGTGCTTCCTACATGAACCGCTACGAGTTATTGTGCAGGAAACTGGTAAGAGAACGCCACTATGATGCAGCCGCTTTCCTGGCCTCCGAGAAGGTCGGCGGTGTAAAAGGAGTGTACCGACAGCCCGCAGACGATCTGCGATTCGATTCTCTTGCCTCCTCACTCGTCGCACAAGTTTCTGCCTTCGCCGCAAACCGGAAAAGTTGACAATATGAGCGATTTACCGAAAACCACACACATTTTCGTTCACGCGGACGCTCGGGATTTATCCTTTATCAACAGCGAATCCGTTCACCTTGTTGTAACATCACCACCTTACTGGACTCTGAAGAACTATGAGCCCAATCCTGACCAATTGGGCCATGTCGCCGATTACGAAGACTTCCTGGAATGCCTGGACGCCGTATGGCGAGAGTGTTTTCGAGTGCTGGTTCCCGGCGGCCGGCTGGTCTGTGTTGTCGGCGACGTTTGCCTTTCGAGACGCAAGTATGGTCGGCATCTTGTAATGCCCTTGCACGCGGATATCTGCGTAATGTGCCGTAAGATCGGATTCGACAATCTGAATCCTGTCATCTGGTATAAAATTGCGAACGCCAACTATGAAATTAATAACGGAACCAAATTCCTGGGCAAACCATATGAGCCTAACGCGATTATAAAAAACGACATTGAATTTATTTTGATGCAGCGCAAACCCGGTGGATATCGAAAACCTACAGAGAAACAACGGCAACTCAGCAAACTGTCGAAAAAAGAATTCGGTGAATGGTTCCGCCAATTCTGGACGATCCCGGGCGCCTCCACGAAAAAACACCCGGCGCCATTTCCTCTTGAACTGGCCTATCGCCTCGTGCGCATGTTTTCTTTCGCAGGCGATACGGTCCTGGACCCTTTCGTGGGAACCGGGACAACATCCATCGCAGCAATACAATGCGGACGAAACAGTATCGGCATAGACATTGAGAACGTGTATCTCGCCCAGGCACGTCAGCGGGTTGAAAAGGAAGCAAATAAACTGTTCTCGTCAATCGACCTCCGGTTTGACGAACGTCTTACAAGTAATGTACCTGTTGATTTCACAACATCACCTCACGAAGTACATCAGCGGTCCTGCTTCTAAGCACAGCCTCGGTTCGTTGCATGGCTTCATTAACAGCAATACTTTCGGCCACAAGGGGTCGAACTGCAAAAAACATCTCTTGCGGTGCGTCTCCGGTCGCCTGGCCGGGGATGCAGACGCAGGGCGCGCCGGCTTCCTTGGCGACTTTCGCCACGCCGGCGGTCGCCTTGCCGGCTGCCGATTGGAAATCGAATCTGCCTTCGCCGGTGATAACCAAGTCCGCCCCACGGACGCGATCGACCAGGCCGACGGCGTCGGCGACGATCTCGATTCCGCTGCGGAGTTTCGCGCCGGTGAAGGCGACAAGTCCGCCGCCAAGTCCGCCGGCGGCGCCCGCGCCGGGTATGTTCTCGACGTCCACATCGAGTTGCTCGCGAATGACGATTGCCAGGTTCGTCAAGCCGGCATCGAGCGTCTCGACCATTTCGGGCGTTGCGCCCTTTTGCGGGCCATAGACGACCGCCGCCCCGTCCGGGCCGGTCAGCGGATTCGTAACGTCGCAGGCGACGAGGATTTCGCACTGCTCCACGCGCGGGTCGCGGTCGCTGATGTCGATCCCCTTAATATCGCCCAACCCCCCGCCGGCGAGGCCGCAGACGCACGCCTTCCCGTCCGAATTGGTAAAGACCACGCCGAGAGCCTGTGCGCATCCGGTCCCGCCGTCGGTCGTTGCCGATCCGCCGATACCGATAATCATCCGCTCCGCACCTGCGTCCAGGGCGGCGAGGATGAGTTGGCCGACACCGAACGTCGTGGTCAGCAGCGGATTGCGCTGCTCCGGCGGAATAAGCCCTATCCCGGCCGCCTCTGCCATCTCAATCACGGCGGTATGCTCATCACCCAGCAGCCCGAATCGCGCCTCGCGCCGCTCGCCCAACGGCCCGAAAACCTCGACCGTCCTGAACTTACCT
>DAOVFI010000097.1 GCA_030673005.1 Planctomycetales bacterium | reverse complement strand
ACACACGACAGTTCGCAAAACGCCAGCGGACGTGGTTCAGGCGATTCAGAGACATCCGCCGGATAGACGTAGCCGAGGATGCCGCCGTCGAAGACATCGCCGAAAAGGTGATGAGGGAAATGTCTAATGACCATTAATAGTAACCGGTAACCGGTAGCCAGTAGCCAGTTTTCTTCTATCGGTTTTTACCGACTACCGAATACTGGCTACTGACTACTAAATGCACATTAGTCATTTTCGCCTGTTCTTGTTGTCGAGGCCTTCAATGAGTATGGTTATCCACGATGGGTGTTGAATTCACAGTTGTCAGTATCGGCGCACTTTCAAGCAATCCGTTCTGGTCGGAGGGGCCTGCCGTTCGGACTGCTCATGCGACCACGACGCTGGTCCGTGACGGCAAGCGTCTGATCCTCGTCGATCCGTCGCTTCCTGCGGCGGCGCTTGAGGCGCGCCTGTTTGAGCGGACCGGCCTGAAGACCGAAAGTATCACCGACATTTTCTGCACGACGCTCCGGCCGACGCATCGAAGAAGTATCGAGGCGTTTGAAAATGCCCGATGGGCTTGCGACGAGCGGGAATTGAACGCCTATCGTCAGCATCTCGAGGGAATGAATGAGTCGGCCGAGCGGCTGGACAGGGAGATCAAATCGGCACTAAATGCGGACTTGAAAACGCTGGAGCGGTTTGTCCCCGCGCCGGAGAAATTGACCTCCGCCGTTCATCTATATCCGCTGCCGGGCGCTTCTGTCGGCTCGGCAGGGCTGCTGCTGGCCGGGGCGATTCGGACCGTCCTGGTCGCCGGCGACGCAGCCATCACTGCCGATCACGTCCTGGCAGGGCGTGTCTGGTCCGGCTCGACCGACACCGAGTCCGCCACCGAAAGCCTTACAGACCTGATCGAAATAGCCGACGTAATCGTCTGCGGGCACGACAATTACATGCTCTCGCCGACGTACTGGATGAGGTGAGCCGTAGGCTGGGACGAGGGATACACAGCCGGGTGGCACGGTCAAGCGAGGTTGAGGCCATTTGGCCTCGACCTCGCTTGGCCGTGGTAGCAACGGACACGGCCAAGTCTTCGACTTGACCGTGCCACCTGTATCAAGCAATTTATGCTTACAGACTATCGGCGTCCTCGGGTTTCTCACTTATTCGACCAGGAACATCCTTGTCGGAAACCCAGGATGTACGGATAATAATGTTCGATAGTCCGGGACGGCCCCGGCAATATGGTCATACGGATAAAATCGGACTATAAGAGTTCAGCACTATGCAGAAGAAAAGAGCAAGTCAGGCACACATAGTATTTATCACTCCGGCTGTTTGGAGTGATAAATACTACCCCTGCGCGGACTCACCGAGGCGATGGAGAAATGAAAAAACAATTCCGGAAGACCTGCCGGCAGGCAGGTGAATTGTTTTTTCATTTTGTGTGCCTGACTTGCTCTTTTCTTCTACATTCATTATTCATTGCAATTGGGTGAATAGTTACATCGGATAAAACCCTGGGAAGTAACTTATGCGAAGAATCGGAACATACCTGTCGTTCGTCGCCTTGTTCCTTGGCGCCGCAGTGCTTTGCTCCTGTAGCAAGAGTGGCGCACGCGGCAAGGGCGGACCGACGGTTACCAAGATCGAGCGGAAAATCGCCCCCGCCCTTCTCTGTGACGAAAACGGAAAGGCTCTGAAGTCGCCTTATGCCGAGAACATCACGTTCGCCAACGCGACCGTTCGTCCCAACCCCGAGGACGACGACGAACTGCTGATCGAGCTGGACGTCGCCAATAACGGCCCGAAGACCGTCACGAAACTCCATGTCTGGGTGGACTTCTATAACCGCGACGGGCGGAAGGCCGCCGACGAAGGAGAGCTGCTTGCCCACAATCTCGGCGTCGGCGACAACAGTTCTCCCATTCGGCCCAAATCGAGCAAGCGGGCCATCATCGAACTGGACAGTCCGGAAGACTGGACGGGGGGTAAAATCGTCGTAACTATCGACGATCTCCAAACCGAGTAAATGAGGTTCTGCAATGTCGAACGCGAAAACCCATTGGATTCTGCTGATTGCCCTGTGTCTGGCCGCTTTATCGGCGCCTTCGTGCAAGAAGAAGTCCCCTCCCAAGCGCGAGATCAAGGCCGGGGCTTATCAGGTGAATAACGCCGCCTTCCGGGACGGCGCCGTCTGGTTCGTCGAAACTCAGGGCAAAATGGACGAGGACGGCAAAGGCTCCGCCGCCAGCCGGCTCGTTCGTCTCCAGGCAGGTGCGAATCAGAAGATCGAACGGGTCGCGCCTCTCGACGACGTGGAACCCTGGCTGCTTGCCGGAAAGGATCGATTGTGGATACTGTCGGCCAATTCCGTGGCGACGTACCAAGACGGCAAACTCGCCACCGAGAAACTCCCGGAGCCTCTGCGGAACGTCTCTCGACCTTTCCTCTACCACGGCAAGCCCGCCCTGATCGCCTCGGAGCCGCCGGGCTATCGGCTGATGCAGTTGAAGGACGGCAAGTGGAAGCCCCATCAGAAGCTCCGTATGCGCCTGCCCAACGAAAGCGACGAGTGTACGGGTGAGTACCTCCATGCGTTTGAGCACGACGGGGTAATCCACGTGTTCTGTCAGGTTCCGCTGGCGGCGCCGGTCTATTACCATCGCGGACTCCCGTTGGCCGAAGGCCCGCAGCAATGGGAGAAGGTCGCGGATGCTCCGGGCCAATGGAAACCGGCGTGTTTGGGAGGAAATCCGTCCTTGTTCTTCCATGCGGACCGCAACGGGCCGGTCGTTATCGGCCTGATACTGCGCGACGGGGAATGGAAGGAGTTCTTCTCCCGGGCCGTGGGGCTGGACATAGGGCTTGGTGTATGCCCGACGGGAAAAGGAGAGAATTTCGTGCTCCTGCGCCGTATCCTGCCTCTGGGAATAAAAATCATCGGCGTGGAAAACGCCGAACCCGTTTGGGTGCACGAAGGCGAGGGAAAAACCAATCTCCTCGAAGCCCTTGTTAACTCAAACTGACCGGTTTCGTGGCACGGGCGGGCAGAGAAGAACATGCTGACGTTTGGGGAATTTCTTGTAGAGCAGGCTTGGCAGTTTGTGGCGCTGGGCGCACTGCTGGTCGGGTCGGCTTTTTTCAGCGGGGCCGAGACCGCCCTGTTCAGCCTTTCGCGGGGCGAACTGTTTCGCATGGAACATAACTCGCGCCGCCTTGTGAGGCTGGCGCCGTCCCTCATGCGCCGGCCCGGCAACGTCCTTACGACCGTCCTTCTCGGTACGAACATCGTTAACATACTGTACTTCGTCGTATCCACGACCCTGATAATGAACGCCCGAGCGCAGTTGCGTCACGGGCAAATCTGGGCATCCGTGCTGGCGGTGGGGACTTTTCTGACTATCGTAATCGGCACCGAGGTTATTCCCAAGACGCTGGCGCATATCTGGGCGAGTAGTTTGGCGCCGCCGGCTGCGCTGATCCTGGCGGTCCTGGGCAGGGGCGTTGAGCCGACTCAACGGATTCTCATGGCGGCGCTGATTAACCCGCTGACACGTCTTCTTGCGCCCGCTCGAAGCCGGCGGGGAGACCTGGCTGCCGACGAAATGAGCGCGCTGCTCGACCTGTCACAAAAGCGCGGCCTGATAGGCGCAGACGAAAGCGAACTGCTCCAGGAAGTGCTGGAACTGACCGACCTGCGGGCAGGCGACATAATGGTCCCTCGCGTGGATATGGTCGCCTGCGGCGTGAACTCACCGCCGGAGGAACTGCTCGAACTGGTTCGCAAAAAACGCAAAACCCATATTCCGGTCTATGAAGGCGACCTGGACCACATCGTCGGCGTAGTGCCGGTCCGGAGCCTGTTGGTTGATCCGGACAAGTCGCTGTCGGAAATGCTCCTGCCGGTGCAATTCGTACCGGCGTCGGCCCGCCTGGAGCGGGTACTGGTGCAGTTCCGTGCGACCGGGAGCCAGTTGGGCGTCGTTGTGGATGAGTACGGTGGGACGGCCGGACTGATAACGCTTCAGGACATTCTGGCCGAGATCGTCGGCGACATTAATGAGGATCGAGGCGAGCGGCGCGGACCTGCCGTCCGGCGGGTCGGTCCCGACGAGTGGATAGTGGACGGGAACCTGCCGATTCACGAATGGGCCGAAGCCTTCCCCGCCGACCTGACCGGCGCACGCTTCAAGACCGTCGGCGGCTTCGTGGTGTCCCTGCTGGGGCGGATTCCGAGCGTCGGAGAGCAGGCACGGTATCACAACGTAACCTTTACGGTCGAGCAGATGCGGCACAGGCGGATCGGACTGCTGCGGGTCCGGTTGAAGGAGGGTCCGTCGTGATTGCCGGTGTTTACGTGATCCTGTTTGCCGGTTGGGCGGCGCTGACCGGAGGAATGGTCCTGTCGTTCCTCTACAGCGGGTTGGAGACCGGCAGTTACGCGGTCAACAAGATCCGTCTGGACCTGCGCGCCGAATCGGATCGGCCCGGAGCGCATCGCGCCCGCCGGCTTCTGGCAATGCACAGCCGACCGGGCCGGGCGCTCATTGTCCTGCTGATTGGAAACAATCTCGCAAATTACCTCGCTTCGGCCGGCATGGTAATGATATTGACCGGCGCCGGATGGGTCCACGCCGATTGGTATTCCGTTGCGATCCTGACGCCGGTAATCTTTATTTTCTGCGAACTGCTGCCCAAGAACCTTTTTCACCATCACGGCGAAACGCTGGTCTATGTCTTTTCCGGCTTCCTGGATTTTTCGCGTCGCGTATTTACGGCTTTGGGTCTTGTGGGTCTGATTCGCGTCTTGATGTGGCTGGTGATGAAACTCACCGGTCGGCGGCTGGGTCGGCATGACGGTCCGCTTGTCCGCGCTCAATTCGTCAGCGGCATCCTCGCCGAAGGTCAGGCCGGCGGCGCCCTGACGCAGACACAGTCTCTCATCGCCGAACGGGTCGTCAACATCTCAAACGTCCGCACACGCGACGTGACGGTCCCACTGAATGAGGCCGTGCTTGTTGACGAATCGGTCAAGACCGGGCAAATCCGCGAGTTGCTGCATCAGCACGGTCATCCGCGCTTCGGTGTCTATTCGGGTCAGAGGGATAACATTATCGGCGTACTGAACGCATACGACGTACTGCTGGACGAAAGCGGCTCGGCGCCGTCGGTCCATATCAAACCGGCGCTGGAACTGCCCGAAAACCTTGGCGTCATTGAAGCCCTCGTTCGGTTGCAGCGTCGAGGCGAGGTGATGGGTCTGGTCGTATCTCCGACCGACCGATGCGTTGGCGTGGTTACAATCAAGGACCTGGTCGAAGAGATCGTCGGCGAACTGGAACAGTGGTAACTTAACGTGTGAAGAATAAAGAAAGTCTCATATCGCCTTTACGGATACTCCGAGTTCCTTCGCACCGGCGGCGAGTTGTTTGTCGGCTGTCAGTATAGTCAGGTCGTTGCAGAACGCCGTCGCCAGATGCAACGCGTCCAGGGTTCGCAGAAGCGTGGAGAACCGACCGAGCCATTCGCGGGCGATGTGATACTCCCTCGCGGCAACCGGCACAATGTCGAACAGCCGATCTTCCAGGTGCAATTCGAACAGGCTCGCGACTTTTCGTGCGTCGGAAATGTCCAGGTCGCCGGCGCGAACCTTGCGGTTCAGGGCAGAGAAAATCTCCACCTCCACCAAGGGAGAAATAGCCACCCGCGACTGCCTTGATATCGCCTTTTGCACCCTGGAACTCCCTGCCTCCGGTACGTAATAGGCCACGAGTACGCTTGTATCGAGATAGACCATCAGAATCGCTCCTCTTTACGCATGGCGGCGACATCTTCGCTCATGGGGCGACCCTTGACTGTGATGCCGGAACGGAATTTCGTCAGGTTCGGCAGTTTTTTTCGACGGTTCGATTCGACCGGAACGATTCTCGCTATCTCCCGGCCGTGGCGGGAAATCGTCACACTTTCGCCGCGAGAAGCATCGTTCAACAATTCGCTGAATTTCTCCCGCGCCTGGCGGGCGCTGATCTTGTGCATGGTCCACTCTCCCAAAGAAGTCATTGTTGACATAATAAGTGTACGCAATAAACAAGTATGTTGCAAGTCCTGACTGAGCAAATTTTACATGCCCCTGACCTGTACTGAAAACATCGAATCCAGCCGGATGACCGATGACGAATAGGCCGAGTTGGAATACACAAGTCATGGCGCGGTCAGTTGTAGGGCCTGCTCGCTTTCTGCGACGCAGGTCTTTTCGCGTCCGGTGCGTCAACTGCACGAACGAGCAACTCACAGATGTTCTGTTGGAGCGTTCTTGCGTTGTATCCTTTTCCGCTGGTTCGTCCGTTAATGATGATGCTGAAGGCGAGTTTCGGCTTCCCGGCATTGTCGAGGACGTAGCCGCTCAGGGCGCTGACGCCGTTCAGCGAGCCGGTCTTTCCCAGGATGCGTCGTCGGCAGGGGCTTGCAGCGAACCTTCGCCGCAGCGAGCCGTCAGCGCCTGCGACGGACAGTGAACGGACGAATATCGCCTCGCTCGATAACTTGCGCAGCAAGGTGGTCAGGACCATCGGGGCGGCGCGGTTGCGCCGGCTGAAGCCTGAACCGTCAGCGACGGTGAACTGACCGGCCTTCAGTCCGTAGTCGGCGATGAGAGTTTTTCTCGCCGTCTCGGCGGCCTTTTTCCACGTGGCCGGTTCATCCCCGCCGACGGCGGAGCGAAGCAGCAGGCACTCGGCCATCATGTTGAGACTCTGCTTGTTGGTCCGCAGCAGCACATCCGACAAGGGCGTCCGGGCCGTTGCAATCGGGCGCAGCGGCTTTACCTTTCCGGGCCGCCAATCATTGGTTACAACGATATTGCCCTTGATGGCGATACCGGCCCGAGCGAGCCTTTCAGCCAGCACACACCCGAAGAATATCGGCGGATTCGGCACCGCCACCGGAAGCAGATCGGGCGTGCTGCGCGTAACCGTGCCGGACAGATTGACCCGCCTGCCCGTCCTGTCGAACCGGCAAAACCACACGTGCCGCTTACCGGCCTTGACCCTGTTGTCGATGTGGATGAACCGGCTTCTCGGCGTCAGGAGCGGCCAGACCCGCCTGCCGCGCACCGCAAAACCGATGTCGAGACAGTTGTCATTAAAATTCACTCCCGCGACGGGGGCGGCGTACCATCTTTGGCGCTGATTCACCGGCCAGTCGGGATGAACGCAGGGACCCCGAAAGATACCGGCGCGTATAATCAGGTCGGAAATCTGACGGACGCCCTTTTCCTTCAGCGCATCGGCCCAGCGGTCGAAAGTGGCATAGACGGTTTCATTCCGAGCCGCTGCCAGTCGGGCGTCGCCGGTGGTCGGGTCGCCGTCGCCTGTAACGACAAGGTCATCGGAGGACATAGCCAGTTTCGTGCCGAATCCGAATTCCGGCCCCAGACGTTTGATCGCCACTGCCGAGGTTAGTATCTTCTGATTGCTGGCGGGAATCATCGGCCGGTCGGCATTGATGTCACACAATACGGCCCCGTCGGCAAGGTCGATCACGTGCGCGCCGACGTCAGCGCCGCTGGCGGTGCGGTAACGGGCGACAAGGGTCCTGACGGATTTTCCCGGCGTGGCGTCGGCCTTTACCCCGGCTGCAAACATAAAACCACAGCCCAGCAAAGCCGCCAGTATGCGCCACGTCGGTATGCGTTTTCTCCAACTCGTCATAGCGGATTCAACTCATCACAATCTGTAGTCCCGCTGATTCGCCCGGTATCTTCGGCTCGCCCGGAATTTCAGATCGCTGTGGAAAAGCCATTGGGTAATACTTTACAATAATTTGAGCAGATGCAGCATTGTTATTAGCACGACAACGCGCGTTAATACATACAAGTAGCAAATTGAATGTCGAATGATGAACGCAGAACCTGCCTGCCGGCAGGCAGGTTCGACATTCTCTTGTAGTGTAAGGTATCATCAACATCTTGAATCTCGAATTGAACGGTTATCACAAATTCTCATAAGCAGGAGAAAATTAAGATGCCCATGACCCCGCGAGAACGCTGGCTTGCTCTGCTGAACCGCCAGAAGCCGGACCGGATACCCACAGACTACTGGGCCACCGATGAAGTAACCCATCGCCTTCTGAAAGACCTGAAATGCAACGACACCGAGGCCCTTTACGATAAACTGCACATCGACGGCGTTCACACAATCGACGCAAAGCGGACGGTAACCCATCATCCCGACGATCCGGAAGCCGATATGTGGGGCCTGCGGCGAAGGGCCGTCAGTTACGGCCAGGGCGAGTACTCCGAAGTGGTCAACCACCCGCTGGCCGACATAACGACGGTCGGGCAGGTCCACGCATTCAATTGGCCAAGCGCCGACGACCACGACTGGGAAGAATTCGCCGGGCAGGTCGCCGACATCCCGGGCAGGCGGGCTGTCCGCTGCGGCTGCTATGAACCGTTCCTTATCTACTGCCAGATGCGCGGTATGGAACAGGCGATGATG
>DAOVFI010000222.1 GCA_030673005.1 Planctomycetales bacterium | reverse complement strand
GTTGCCGAAGAATTGTTCTTCCGCGGGCTGCTCCAGTCGCTGCTGCGCAAGCACCTCGGCGGCCCCTGGCCGGCGATCCTGGCGACCTCGGTCATATTCGCCGCCGCCCCTTACCACCAGCCGCAGGGCATGCCGGCCCTTTTCGTCCTGTCCGTCGCACTGGGATACAACTACGAGCGCACCGGCCGACTGATCAGCCCCATTCTCATTCACGTCATCTTCAACGCCGCCATGCTCTGGCAGAAACTCGCCTGATACTTACTGGCCTGCGGAGCGTGGCACGGGCATCTCGCCCGTGGACAACACTCATGGCCGAGACGGCCATGCCACGTTCCACCGGCAACGCAGACGACCTGATTCTTACCGGCCTGCGGGGTCTTCGGGTCGTTCGGCTTCGGCGTTCGGCGCTGTGGTGGTTCGCGCCGGCGCCCGCCGGCGCGGGATCGGCTCGAAGCAGAGCGTCAATACGCCGTCGCCGATCCGAACGTTTTTTATCAGCAGCGGATGTTTGACGCCGAAGTCGTTGTAGATAACCTTCGGGCGAATCGCCTTGCCGTCCAGCATACTCACGAACTTGCTCAGGAACTTCGCTATGTTCCTGGCGGCTATCCCGCCTAACTGTTTGTGTCGGCCTTTTGCCTTCCCTGTCAGAAGGTGTTTGAGTTTTTCGCTGAGTTGCCGGATGTGATCTTCCATTATGCCCTTCGGCACGGGCAGCAGGCCCACGCGAACGGCGCGAATCACCATTCGCATGTCCCCTCGCTCGTCGAAGATAAAAGACAGGTCCACACTGATGACTTTCTCGTACCGCGTGGACATGACCATCAGCGTCAGCACACCGTCGTCCATGGCCACTGCCGGATCGCGAAAGCCGGCCCGGGCAAGTTCGGCCTTTACCGGTTTATCCGACAACCACAAGGCTATATCGTCCATCGACGCAAGGCATATATTGACCTCGTCGGCGGTGATGAGGTACTTGAATGGTTTGCCGGGACCGCCGACCTTTGTGAAGTCGCCGTACAGTTCCAGATACTCCCGCCGTTGCTCGTACGGCTCTACGGCTGCTCTCTCCAGCGCCTCGGCGTATTCGGACGGTATCCGGTCGGCAAGACCGTACACGAACGCCGCCACAGGCAGCGCCATAATCAATAAGACCAGCAGCATCCTGCGAACGATCCTGCGAAAACGCCCTTCGGGCTTGATGCTCTCTGAAGGCATGGCCCTTTGGTAGTGAAAGACAACCGGGATGTCAACACCACTACTGGCGATTGACGCCGGAGTTGACCTACAATTGAGGCGACAGAACCCATGCGGAAGGGCAAGTTGAAACGCGAACGAATCCATCTGACCGGGCAGGTCCAGGGCGTGGGCTTCCGCCCTTACGCCTGCCGCCTGGCCGGGTCGATCGGGCTGACCGGTTTCGTCTTCAACGACGCTTCCGGCGTGACGATCGAGGTCCAGGGTCGCCCCGGCGAGATTGACCGGTTCGCCCGCCGGCTGGGGGATGAACTTCCGCCACTGGCCCGTGTAAGCAAGTGTCGGCGGACCGATCTGCCGCTGAAGGATAATGAAAAAACCTTCGAAATCCGTCCCAGCGCCGGCGGGGAACTTACCGACGCACAGGTTACGCCGGATACCGCCACATGCGCCGACTGCCTGAGAGAGTTGTTCGATAAGTCCGATCCGCGATACCGATACCCGTTCATCAACTGCACCAACTGCGGGCCGAGGTACAGCATCATTGAGCGTATCCCTTATGACCGGCCCAATACGACGATGTCCGATTTTATGATGTGCGGTTTTTGCTCGCGCCAATACTCCGACCCGCCGGACAGGCGCTTTCACGCCCAGCCGATCGCCTGTCGGGCCTGCGGGCCGATGTGCCGTTTGACTGATTCTCGCGGTCGTCAAATCGCCTGCAACGATCCAATAGTCGAGGCGGCCGAGATTATCCGCCGCGGGCGGATCGTCGCCATAAAGGGGCTGGGCGGGTTCCACCTTGCCTGCCGGGCCGACGACGACCACACCGTTCGCCGCCTCCGCCTTCGCAAGGGTCGCGACGCCAAGCCGTTCGCATTAATGGTAGCCGACCTGGCGCAGGCTCGCCGGCTGTGCGAGATTGACGATGAGACAGAAAGTTTGCTTTCCGGGCCTGTCCGCCCCATCTGCCTGCTGCTTCGGCGCGCCGAAGCAGCGGTCGCCGACGCCGTCGCGCCGGGACTGGCGACACTCGGCCTCATGCTGCCGTACACGCCGTTGCATCATCTGCTGCTCGCGTGCGACCTGCCGCCGCTGGTGATGACCTCCGGGAATGTCTCCGACGAACCGCTCGCTACCGACAACGCCGACGCCGTCGCACACCTCGGCCGGATCGCCGATGCGATATTACTGCACGACCGGCGGATACAGCGGAGCATCGACGACAGCGTCGTGCAGGTTCGGTCAGACGGAAGCCACGCCGTTATGCGGCGCGCCCGCGGCTACGCACCCCGACCGGTGCGTTTGGATTTTTCACATGATGCTTCAACGCCGGTCGTTCTGGCGGTCGGTGCGGAACTGAAGAACACCGTCTGCCTTTTCAAAGACGGACGCGCTGTGCTCAGCGAACACGTCGGCGACCTGAAAGACGGGCGGGTGTACAGGCACTTCATGCAGGTTGTCAGCGACCTTGAGGCCCTGTTCGACCTCGCCCCTGAGGTACTCGCCGCCGACATGCACCCGCAGTACCTATCCACCGAATACGCCCTGCGTCGCTCTGCGGGAAAACTGAAAGGTCGTCCGTCGCTGCCGCTGGTCCGCGTCCAGCATCATCACGCCCATATCGTCTCATGCCTGGCCGAGCATGGTCGGGACGACGAGGTAATCGGAATCGCCGGCGACGGGACGGGTTACGGGACAGACGGGACGATCTGGGGCTGTGAGATCTTGCGGGCCTCGGCGGCGGGTTTTGAACGACTGGGACATCTTCGCTATTTCGCCCTTCCCGGCGGCGACGCTGCCGCCGTCGAGACCGCCCGACCGGCCATTTCGCTGCTGATAGAGACATTCGGACAGGACTGCCCAATTGAAGGGTGGCACGATCAAGCCGGAGCGCAGCGAAGGCTTGGCCGTGATGAGCGCCCGCCACGGCCAAGTCTTCGACTTGACCGTGCCACCCATCAAGTTGGATGTTATGGATTACCAAGCGCCGATGTGCGGCAAATTACCGAGCAGTTGTCCGCCGGCGTGAATTGCCCGCAGACAAGTTCGCTGGGTCGGCTCTTCGACGCCGTAGCCGCGATTTCCGGCCTGGCTGGACGGAATCGCTACGAAGGCGAAGCGCCGATGCTCCTTGAAGGAGCGGCCGACGACGGCATCGAGGATGAATATCAGTTTGCATTGACTAAAACCGAGCCGTTTGAGATAGACTACAGGCCTATGATTAAAGGTATTGTCCAGGACATCACCGCCGACGTTGAGGTCGGGGTAATTTCTGCAAAGTTTCACAACACCGTCGCAGCCTTCCTGTCGGCGTCGGCGAGGCGGGCGGGTGAAATCACCGGCCTGAAGACGGCAGCCCTTTCCGGCGGGTGCTTTGCCAATCGATACCTTACCGCCCGACTGGCCGAAATGTTGCGGGACGAAGGCTTCGAGGTGTTGACGCATCGAGAAATTCCGTGTAACGATGGCGGCGTGGCGCTGGGACAGGCGGTCATAGCCGGGTGCCGTGGCCGCTGCGTTTGCGGCCACGCGAAAGCGCCTTGTTAAGCGTGGTCGCAAACACCGCGACCACTGCACCCGACTGAACATGTAGAAGGGAGTAAATGTAATGTGTCTGGCGATACCGGCGAGGATTGAATCGCTCGAAGGCGAAAAGGCCACTATCGACCTTGCCGGCGCGAGCGCTACGGCCATTACCTCGCTGACGCCGCAGGCGAAGGTCGGCGACTGGGTCCTCGTCCACGCCGGATACGCCATCACCGTCCTGGACGAAAAAGACGCCCGCGAGACATTCGCAATCCTACGTGAGATGGAGGCTGCAACGGTCGGTCAGTTTGAGTAAAATATTTTTCTGTCTTTGTGTTCTTAGTGTTCTTTGTGGTTCATTCTGTTTGATGCTCCGGGAATTCACACTATGGCTGACAGGTACGTCTATCTCAATGGGCGCGTCGTCCCGGATTCCGAAGCGGTGTTGAGCGTCTTCGATACGGGCTTCCTGCACGGCGAGAGCGTATTCACGACGCTACGGAGCCACAACGGCGTCGCCTTTCGGCTGGACAGGCACATTGGGCGCCTGCTGGGCATGGCCGAGAAGATAGGCATCCGCCACGACGCGACGGAGGAGTCTCTAACTGCCGCAGTCGCCGAAGTCCTCAAGGCCAACGACTTTACTGAAGCCCGGATTCGGATAACGATCAGTCCCGGTCCGGTGGGACAGGACAAGCCAACGGTCGTCGTAACGGCCTCGCCGCTTGAGGCGTATCCAAAGTGGTGGTACGTGAATGGGATAAGCGTGATTATCTCCGGCGTCCGTCAGTTCACCGGCGACGCGACAGCGGGTTTGAAAACCGGATGCTACCTGCCGAGGGTCCTTGTCCGCCAGGCCGCTGCCGCCGACGAAGCCGAAGAGGCGCTCTGGTTCACCGAGTCCGGCTGCCTGGCGGAGGCGTGCTTTTGCAACGTCTTTATCGTCAGTGGCGGTAAGATCTCGACGCCGCCGCTTGAAACGCCCGTCCTGCCGGGAATCGTCCGCGAAGCCGTTATCGAACTGTGCGAAAAACTCAACATCCCCTGCTGCGCCGATAAATCCATTACCGGCGAGGATGTCGCGCGCGCCGATGAAATGTTCCTGACCTCCTCGACCGCCGGCGT
>DAOVFI010000718.1 GCA_030673005.1 Planctomycetales bacterium | reverse complement strand
CTCGTCGGGCTGGAGCATACACCGCTGGGACAACTCGCACTGGCAGACGAACTCGTCAACGTCGATGCCAGCGCATGGGTAATACGTAAGGGGCAGAAATGAACATCCGACACGCCATACTGACGGCGACTTTAGCCCTGGCGGCGTCCACAGCCCAGGCAAAGCAACCGCCCATAACCTTCGCCCGCAGCGGCAAGATCGTTTCGGTGCACTTGGCAATGGACAAGGACCAGCCCGTTCAATCCGTCGTCCTGCGGGCCTACGGGCGTGTCTGGACAAAACCCGCAGCCGTGAAGGACGGAACCACCGCCCGTATCGACGTGCCGGCCGTCCGAGTGCCGACTGTGTTCCGTGTTACACCCGTCAAAGACGCGAAGCGCACACTCGGCGAAGTGGTGGCCTATCCCGACCGCAATGTCGAATGGGACGAGAAAATCATTCTCTACTCGGCCGGCGTTCCGAAATGGTTCGCCCAGTGGGTCGAAGCAACCGGCCTGCCGGTGAAAAAGGTGAATATCGCCGAATTTATTTCCTGTATTTCTAATGTCCGGCAGGTCAGGCCCGAAGGGCCGATAGATGTTAGCCGGGGGCGCCTGCCTGCCGGTAGGCAGGTAAGCCCCCGGTTGGGAATGCCCCTTTTAATAAAGCCCCGAAGGGGCGAAAGAGCATTATTTGCAGCAAAGGATTCTGTCGCCCCTTCGGGGCTGGACGGTTTAGGGGTGCTGTCCGGGGGCTTACGCCCCCGGCTAATTTCTGTCGCCCTTTCGGGGCTAACCCAAACAGGTATTACAGAGATAAATAACCCCGTCAAACGGCGAAAACCGAAAGACAAGGACAAGAAGCAGGTTTTGATCATTGGCAGCAAGGTCGCGGGTAAAAAGTTTGCCGACACGCTCGCGATTGCGAAGAAACACAAGATCAATGTCCTGGTACTCGATGCGAAATGGTTCGGCGGCAAATCAGGCAAGGTTACGGTCCAGCCCAAACAGATGGCCAGCGGGCTGGCGGAGTTGCGCAAGCAGAAATGGTCCAGGCCGCCGGCGTTTGGCTCACACCGCCTGCCCTGGCCCGGAATCGCCAACCGAGGGGCATGGATAAGCGACACCGAAGGCCTGCCATTGGTTGAGGCAATCGGCGGCCCGA
>DAOVFI010000570.1 GCA_030673005.1 Planctomycetales bacterium | reverse complement strand
TGTAATCATAAGTAGGCATAGTTATTCACCTTTATCGGTTTGTTCATTCTGTCCGGCGTTTTCGTCCGGCTGATGCGAGGAGACGACCACCTTCGCCGGTCTGAGCACCCGGCCTTTGAATTCGTAACCGCGCTGAAGCTCACGCAGGACTGTGGACGTCTCGTGCGCCTCGGACGGTTCGGCCATCACGGCCTCATGGCGCTGCGGGTCGAACGGCTTGCCTTCGGCGACGACCGGTTCCAGTCCGTACCTGCCAAGGATTTCCATCGCCTTATCATGCACCAGTTGCATTCCTTCGGTCAGCGGGTCGTCTTCGGCGGCATGTTCCAGCGCCCGCTCCATGTCGTCCAGGACGGCAAGGAAGTCTTTGACCAACTCGGTGTTTGCGAACCGGCGGGCCTCGTCGATTTCCCTGCCGGCGCGCTTCTGGTAGTTGAGATAGTCGGCAGAGAGTCGCTGGAGCCGGGCGAGCAGGTCGTCTCGCTGGGCCGACAGGTCCGGAGCCTCAGCGACCTGCGCTTCGGCCGGCGTCTCGTCGGCGGACTCGACCGGCGGCGAAGGAATATCAGCCTGCTCCTCATCGTGCTTCCTGTCTTTCTTTTTCGTCATGTCGCTTTCCCGCCGCAGAGGCGCAGAGAGCGCAGAGGTGTAAAAAATTAAAAAACAAAAATTCTTTTCAATTCCATTTTGTTCTCTGCGCTCTCTGTGCCTCTGCGGCCTATCCTGTTTGTCACCCGAAATATTCCTTCAGTTTTTCGAAGAAGCTCTTTTTTACCGGCAGGACGTTTATATCTTCAGTTTCGGCCAGTTCGCGTAGCAGTTGGGACTGTTTTTTTGATAGTTTTCGCGGCACTTCTATGAGGAACTGGACGATCTGGTCGCCTTTTCTCCCGGACTGTGCGTCAGGCAGACCACGGCGTTTCAGCGTGATTACGTCGCCGTGCTGCGTTCCGGCAGGGACGGTAGTTTCCTCCCTTCCGGCGAGTGTCGGCGCTTCGACAGACGCGCCCAGGGCCGCCTGCGTGAAGGTGATTGGCACCTGGCAGAGAAGGTCGTTTCCACGGCGGATAAGGAACGGGTGCGGTTTGAGACGGACATAGCATCTCAGGTCGCCCCGGACGCTGCCTTTTTCCGCCGGTTCGCCCTCGCCGCGCATGCGGACGACCTGTCCTTCGTGGACGCCGGGCGGGATGTGGACGGACAGGACGCGTTTTTTCTTCATCCTGCCGGTGCCCCGGCAGTCGCCGCATGGGTCGGTAATGACGGTTCCTGCACCCCGGCAGGCAGGGCAGGTGCGCACCATTCGGAAAAAACCCCCGCCGGAAGTTTCCACCTGCCCGTATCCGGCGCAGGTGCTGCATTTAGTCGGGCTGGTGCCGGGTTTGGAACCGCTGCCCGAGCAGGTTTCGCAGAAGTCCATCCGCTCGAATTCCAGAGTCCTGTCGGCACCGGTGGCGACTTCTTCGAGCGTCAGTTCCACTTCGGTTTCCAGGTCGTATCCCCGCCGCGGGCCGCCGCGAGAGGACCCGAAGCCCATCCCTAAGATGTCGCCGAACATGCTGAAGATGTCGCCGAAGCCCATACTCGAGAAATCGTGCATGCCGGCCCCGCGCAGACCCGCGTGTCCGTACTGGTCGTAGAGTTGGCGTTTCTGCGGGTCCGAAAGAACCTCATAAGCCTCGGCCAATTCCTTGAACTTCGCCTC
>DAOVFI010000059.1 GCA_030673005.1 Planctomycetales bacterium | reverse complement strand
TTCAACCTGTGCACGTCCAACAGCCAATGAAGCAGCACAGGTTGAAAACCTGTGCCACCCCCGGCGTGGACTATTACCATTGACGCGGATAGCGGATTGGACGTATGATGTCCTGATTGAGATGGAAAAGCCTGCCTGTTATGTCGATTCCAGTGAATCAGCCGCAGAGGTTTGTGCCGTGTCTGACGGTAGTATGGTTCGTTCGGCGGGTGCGGCGGTCCGGTCGCGGCGGTTTTCTCGCCTTCAAGGACTGGCGGTGGCGGTGTGCTGTACGGGCGCGATTGGTTTGGCCTTTTGGCTTAGCCCTCGCGCCGGCGGGGTCGGTACGCACCGGCAACTGGGACTGCCGTCCTGTTCGTTCCTGGAGCGGACGGGGTATCCCTGTCCGACGTGCGGATTCACAACGTCGGTCTCGGCCATGGCGCATGGTCGGTTTGTGCTGGCCGCTAAGAGCCATCCGTTCGGAGCGGTGTTTTTTATCGCGCTGGTTGTGTTTGGTGTGTGTGCATGGGTCCAGGTTCTGACCGGCAGGAGCATCCTTGCTCACCTGGGTCGGCCTGCCTGGTGGGCGTGTGCTTTTGTAATCGGTATCCCGACCGGATGGGTGCTGAAACTGATATGGGGTATAATCGACGGTACGCTGCCGGTGCGATAGGCCCGCCGGCAGGCAGGCGCGGTGAACCGTCCTGAAGATTAAGTACAGGATTTCACAAATAAAGGATTTAAATAAACGGCAAGTAGCCCGCTTGCCACGCCGTAGCCTTAGCGAAGGCGGGTAACCCGTAGTCAGTAGCCGGTAAAAAGAGTGTGTTTTTCCCGGCTACCGGCTACTGACTACGGGCTACTCGGTTACCTGATATTAGTCCCTTTATTCTGAATCGTTGTATTAAGTGAGAATTGTCATGCGGAACTACCTTCTGACCATAGTTTTATCGGTGGCGGCGCTTTTCGTCGGTGGTTGCGACGCCATTAATTTTATCGCGTATGTCTTTGCCCCGTCCGCCCCGACCAAAACCGTCGAGGCGGAGTTCGACGGGCTGAAGGACCAGACCGTAGCCGTGGTCGTCTTTGCCGATCCGGAGATTCAGCTGGATTACAACATGGCCCAGTTGGAGCTGACTGACGCAATCGGCGCGCAACTGAAAAGGTGCGTCAGTAACGTTACCGTTGTCGATGCGCGAAGGGTCCTGCGTTATCAGGCCGAGAATCCAGGCTGGGACGTCATGCCGCCGGAGAAACTCTGTGATGTCTTTAAATCCGGTTACGTCATGTTGATTTCGCTTTTGGACTTCTCCACGCGTGAGCCGGGCAGCATCCACCTGGCTCGGGGGCGGATTACCGCCGAGGTAAGCGTATATAAGGCCGGTCAATCCTCCTGCGACGGTGAAAATCCCGTCTGGCGGACCGGACCGATCACCACTGTTTTCCCGACCGAATCACCCCTTGGCATTCCCACGCGGGACGAATGGACTCTGCGCATCCGGACGGAGAGGATCTTCGCCGACAAACTGGTCAGGAAGTTCTACAAACACGAAGTGCCCAAGGAGCCGCAATGATAAGGCGAAAGAAATTTGTTTTTCGCGCGGGGACTCTTGCCGGATCCGTTATGGCGATCTGGCTTCTCGCCGGTTGCCAGCTTCCCCTGGCACTTATCGAAATGATGTTTCCGAAGGAGAAGATTCCTCCTGTATATACACTTCCGCCGGGCAAGACGGTCCTGGTTTTCCCCGACGACATTCTGAATCCGCTGAGTTATTCGCCCGTCAAGCGGATGCTGGCTGACAAGGTCAACAAACTGCTCGTCGAAAAGAAACTGGTCGCCGGGACGATCCCTTTCGACAAACTGATCGATCTTAAGAATTCCGAGCCGGAATTCAATCGCCTGGCGGTATCGACCGTCGGCAAAAAACTTGGTGCCGACCTTGTAGTGTATATTTCAAATGACGAGTTCCGGCTTAAAGACACGCCGCTTGATACGATCTGGCGGGGAAGGTTTTCCGTAAAGGTTCGCGTGGTGGATGTTAATGAAGGCCGGCTCTGGCCTGACGAATCGGCCGGCTTTCCTGTAAAAATTGTCGAGCCTATAACAGAAAGCAGCTCCAGGGATTACAGCAGGCAACTGGCGGAAAAACTGGCAGAGGGTATGGGCGAAAAAGTATGCGGGTTGTTCTGCGATCACTACGTGGATCGCGCCAGACCGAAGGAAAAAGATATCGATTCCGAAATTAATCGGTAGAAGGGGGTTTTAAAAATCACCTCTGGAATGGACGCAGCGCCGGACGCCATTGATGTTTCGCGCCGCCTTGTTTTACGGGAGCGGCTTGGGATTGCGACGAATGAGGTCGTCATCGTCGCGCCTGGGATGGTGCATCGTCGCAGCGGGCATCGTTTCGCGGCCTGGGCGACGGCGATCCTGAAGATTACCGAATTGCCTGTGCGCCTGGTCATCCGCCACACAGGACGGGCCGCCAGGGACGTGTCGGCCTTTGCGAAGAGTACCGGTTTTGAAGATATGGTCGTGCTGGCCGGAGACGACTGGTCTGAAACCGACCTGCTGGCGACGGCGGATATTGCAGTATTTCTCGACATGGACGCAGCCCCTCCGGCGGATCCGGCAATGGCTTCGGGCCTGCCGGTAATCGCAGGCGATACTGCTTCCAACCGAAACCGGCTGACCGACGGGCTGAACGCCCTGCTGGTGCGACCGGATCGGCCACGTGAGATCGCAAGGGCTTTATTGAGACTGATCGAAGATAAAGCACTTGCCCAAAGGCTCGGCGCGGCGGCGAAGTCACCGGTGAGGGATGCACCCAACGTATTCCAGTCGTAGTCGTAGGGTGTGCAGGTTCTTTTCCCTGCACACCGCGATTTGCAAATGAGCGATCCGGTGTGCAGGTAAAAGAACCTGCACACCCTACCAATATATAATGCTCATTTCGACGGTATTGTATAAGGAAGTGGTTATTAGAAATACACCAACCAGTCTGGAAGAAATTCTCGGCAGCGTCGATACCAATGCGATTCGCTTCGCCGACGCAGGCGCCCGTCGTCGGCTGGAGCCGCTCCTGTCGCAATCGGCTGATGCCCATAAGGGCCGCTGGTTCCTGGTCAAGCACAACGTCGCCCGGACCGTGTATCGCTATGGCGGCACAGATTCCGATGCTGCGCATTTAAAACCTGAGTCTGACGAGAGTGGCGCGTTATATCTGAAGCAGTTTCACAGCCCTTCGCTGCTGCACCGTCTTCAGCAGCGGATCGGGCTTTCTGATTCTCGCTGCGAGATGCGTTTCAGCAAATATCTGTCCCACAGCGGGGTGCCGGTAATGAAGGTTCTGGCCACTTACTGTCGTAACGGGACGGAATGGTTGATAAGCGAGGGTGTTGAACCGTCCGTCCCCGCCGACAAGTGGCACAGGCAGCAGTTGGTCGGCGGGAACGACGCCGCCATTCGCTCAGCCACGATCGCCCTGGCAGAACTGGTCGGCAGGATGCACGCACGCGGGGTCCTGCACCGCGACCTGCACTGCGGAAACGTGCTGGTCCGCCTGGAGGCCGATGACGATCAGGCACAGGTTAAAAATGCACAGCATCCCTTGCGGGACCTTTGCCACCAATTGGTCCTGATGGACCTGCACCGGATGCGTCGGCGACGGCGATTAAGTCGGATGAGCCGGGCGGCCAATCTGGCCCAACTGTTTCACGACCGGCGATTGTGGACAACTCGCTCGCAGCGACTGCGGTTTCTGCGACACTATCTGCGCGCCGGCAAGGCGCGTGGGACGCTTTGCGGATGGGTGCGCCTGATCGAAATGCTGGGTCGCCGTCACTCCCGAAGGCTCCACGCCCAGCGCGATCGCCGCATTTTCTCGACCAACCGGTATTTCGCCCGCCTGCGTATCGCAGGTCGGCGGACGCACGTGATACTGGCGTCGAAGCGACAGGTTCCCGGCTCGCAGGCCTGCAATCACACATTTACCGCCGACGACTGGCGTGCCGCGCTGTCCGACCCGGAAGCACTGTTTGTCGGTCCGGACGTTCAAGTAGTCAAGGATTCGCCCAGCAGTTATATCGTCCGGCGTCGCCTGAGGGTCGGTTCGACCGAGATCGACGTGTACGTCAAGCGCGCCCGGCGCAAGCGACCGATTCGGCTGCTGGTTGACTTCTTCCGCCTTTCACGCCCGCTGCGGGCCTTCCGAATCGGTCACGCCCTGCTGGCCAGACAAATCTACGCCACCCTGCCGCTGGCGGCGATGGAAAAACGCCGTTGGGGTTTCCTGGTCGATTCGATCCTGATTACCGAGCAGGTCGAAGGCCTGCACCTGAATAAATTCCTCAATCGTTACCTGGGCGGCGACCGGCCTGACGGCTCGCCGGTCGAGCCGAAGCGCCTCGGTCGCATGGTTCTGTGGCAACTTGGCCGGCTCCTCCGCCGCCTGCACGAGGAAGGATTTGCACACCGCGACCTGAAGGCCTCCAACATGCTGGTTCAGTGGGACAGTTCTCATGCCGGTCGGCCTCAGATCGTCCTGGTGGACATGGACGGCGTCAGTCAGGTCCGCCGGGTTACCAACCGTCAGCAGTTCCGTGGCCTGATGAGGCTGAACGTCTCGCTGCTGGAGTGTCCGGTGGTCAATCACGCCGGTCGGCTGAGGATGCTACTGGGATACCTGCGAAGCCCCGGGTCCGGGCGGATCAATTTCAAGCCGTACTGGCGCCTGCTCCAGAACTGGTCCAGCAGGAAGATCCGCCGGCAGATCGCCTCGCGCCAGCGACGCCAGAAAGTCAAGCGGAGAACCACGCCGTGACCTCGCCGAGATTACCCCGACCGGAAAGGATACTAATACTTAAACCATCCAGCCTGGGCGACGTTATCACCGCCGTGCCCGTATTGGCCGGACTGAGGCGGACATTCCCGGCAGCACACATCGCCTGGCTGGCAACGCCGACCTGTGCGCCGATCCTCGCCGGTCAGACCGACCTGGACGAAACAATCCTATTCGACCGACGCCGATTCAGTCGAATCGGCAGGAGCGCCGGGGCGACCGGGAATTTCATAACCTTCTGCCGGAACCTTCGCCGATTACGGTTCGACTGGGTTATCGACTTGCAGGGTCTTTTCCGCAGCGGATTCCTTGCACGTGTAACAGGCGCCGCCGTCCGGGCCGGGTTCGCCGACGCGCGTGAATTCGCCAAAACCTTTTACACCGACCCGATCAGAGTCGATGCCGTCCATACCGTCGATCGCAACATTGACCTCGCCCGCGCACTCGGAGTGGATGCACGCGCCGATGACCTCGTTCTGACCGTTACGGATGAGGCAAAGGCATTCGTCGAATCGTTTCTGAACGAACACAATCTTGCCGGCGGCGGGTATCTGGTAATCGCCCCAGGGACGCGCTGGCGAAATAAATTGTACCCGCCGCGCCACTGGCGAAAAGTCATCGCCGAACTGTCGCGGGATATACCGATAGTGCTGACAGGCGCCGACGCCGACCGCGAACTTTGCGCCGACCTGGTAGTCTGTAACAGGCAAACCGACGGGTGGCACGGTCAAGTCGAAGACTTGGCCGTGGAGTCTTCAGATGCATCTTCCACGGCCAATCTTCCGCTGCGCTCCGGATTGACCGCGCCACCGGCTCTTGAAATTACCGTCGATGGGAAGGTGTTCGACCTTGCCGGGCGGACGACTTTACCACAGGCCGTTGCCCTGATTGCCTCAGCCGGGGCGGTCGTCTGCTGCGACTCGGCGGCTAATTTTATCGCGCCGGCCGTCGGGACGCCGTTCGTTACGCTGATCGGTCCGACCCGCCCGGAGCGCACCGGCCCGTACGGACCGCTGGGTGAGGCCATCGTCGCCGACGTTCCTTGCCAGGGATGCTTGAAACGCAGCTGCCGGCATGTTACCTGTATGCAGTTAATCGAGCCTGAACAAGTCGCCGCCGCAGCCCGCAAGGCCATGGCTAATACGCCTGAATGGTCGGGTCCCACCGCCGTTGAGAGCGACCCGAACGATTGCTGATCGCGGATGAAAGAAGAGACGACTTGATACAAGGAGAATTCCGATGGACACTGAAGAAGAACCCTGGGCCACACTGGCCGGTAAGAAGGTGCCGTCCGAGAAGATTGACGCCGCCATCAATGCTCTTGAGGACATCCGGGCCGAGGAGGTTCTCGCCAGGCCCGAAGGCCCCACCTACGAGAACATCAAAGATTATCTGCCTCCGCTGGGAGCGGTGAACGCCTCATTTGCATATTATCCGCTCGTGCTGAGCCTTGCCGGCAGCGGCACGAAGTTCCTGTTTATCAGCAACGGCGCGGAGGTGCACGTCAGTCCCAACCCGTGGCGCCGGGAGGGTTCCAGATGGGAGACCTGGTACAGGCCTGACCTGAAGATGTCCATTCTCGTCGGCAAGGACAAGGAACCATTCGGCAGGGACCTGGGGAGGATAACCGGACCTGCTTACCTGGACGGCTATCTGCCCATCATCCGGATAGCCTACGTGCACGACGGCGTATTATATTCCCAGGAAGTTTTCGCAGCCCCCGCCGTCGGTCATCCTGAAAACCTTGCCTGCTATGCCAGGATCACAGCCGAGCCTCGTGAGGCCCAAAAGGCCCAAATCAACCTTAAATTCGATTGCGACACGCCGCTGAAGATTCGCGATTTCGGAAACCGCGACCTTGTAACCCTCCACGGAGTCGAAACCGCCTGCCAGTTCTCTCGACCGGCCGCCTTCAATGAAGAAGAAAAAACCCTCACCTATCAATGGGATCTGTCTGACGGTCCGGTCACCGCCTACCTGATGTTGCCGTCCGCACCCATTACGCCCAACGGCATCGAGCCGCTGTCGGCCGGTTCTTACGAGCAGGTCAGGCGGGAGACTATCGATTACTGGCGGGGCATTCTGGACGAGGGCGCTTGTCTTGACGTTCCCGAAAAGATAGTCAACAACGCCTGGCGTGCGCTGGCCATCCAGACTTTAATACTCGTCAATAACGGCAGCATGCACTACAGTTACGCCAACACCTACAATCGAACCTACGCCGGCGAGAGCCTCGATGCGGTTATGGCCCTGGCATACTTCGGCCAGGCCGCCGGAACCAAACCGCTCATTGAAGATATAAACAACTACAAGCAGACCGGGTTGGAATATCACTCCAAGGCCGCGCTTCTGTGCGCGTATGCCAGATACTTCCTGCTGTTCCGTGATGCCGAATTCATCGAAAAGAACCTCGACTGTATTCTTGAAGGCTGTGAAATGATTGTTCGGGGCCGCGCGAAAACCAAATACGGCATTCTGCCGAAGGAAAACTACTGCGGGGACATTTCCGATAAAATGCACAGTCTTTCGACCAATGCAATGTCCTGGCGGGCCTTGCGCGACTCGGGAATCCTCCTGGGGATGCTGGGCAAAACCGCTGAGAGCGAGAAATATCTTTCAGATGCCGCCGAATATCGCCGGGCAATTGTCAAAGCCGTCGAGGCCTCCATGCCGCCGGAGGCCGATCCGCCTTTTGTCCCGATCCCGCTCTACGAAAAGACCGAGCCTTTTGAAAGCGTAACCGCCTGCCGCCATGGCAGTTACTACAATCTTGTCATGCCTAATGTCATTGGCTCGGAGGTGTTTGCCGCGACCGACCAAATAATAGACCACATTATGCACTATCTGGAGACCAGGGGCGGCCGGCTGCTTGGGCTGGTGCGATTCGAGGACGGAATCGACGACTGCTACGGTCTGAATTACAACATCGCACTTGTGAAGCGGAACGAGGTGGATAAGTTCCTGGTGGCCTTTTACGCCAAGCTGGCTCATGGCTGCACCCGCAATACCTTCGTGGGTGGCGAAGTAACCAGTCTTTACACTTACAATGGCTCGGCCCTGCGTAAACTCGGCAATCCTCCAAACTGTTCTTCCAACGCACTTGTTCTTCAAAACCTGCGATACATGCTGATACTGGAACGCGATTCGGCCAATGACGGCGTCTATGACGAATTGCATCTGCTGCGGGCCACGCCTCGCGGGTGGCTCGCCGACGGCAAGACCATAAGTATAAAAAATGCTCCAACGTATTTTGGGCCGGTGTCAATTGAAGTCCGGTCCCGGCTGGCTGCGGGTCTGATCGAGGCCGATATCAAATGTCCAGATAGAAACCCGCCCGCGACAGTTACGCTGACTCTGCGACTGCCGGCGGGTTACGAATTGGAATCAGTCTCGATTGATGGTGTCGCGCATCAGGATTTCGACGCCTCTGCGGGTCTGATCCGCCTGCCTGTAACCCCGGGAACCGTCAACCTCCAGGCAAAATGCCGCAAACGATAGGCGCAGGTGTGGAAATCGGTTAGAGGCTGAGAGACTTATGCTGCGTGTCCGCTGGTTATGGATTGTTATTCTTCTACCGCTGGTGCTGTTCTCATCATGCCAATGTTCGGGTGACGCCGACGAGGCGCAGGTGCGTATAGGCGGGAGTGTCTGGAAGGTGGAACTGGCCGCCGATGAGCGGAGCCTCCGGCGCGGCCTGTCCGGCAGGGACGAAATACCCGAGGGAACCGGCATGTTGTTCATCTTTGCCGACGAGCAGGTATTGACCTTCCACATGCTTGACTGCCGGACGAGTATAGACATAGCCTTCATTTCCGCCGACGGGAAAGTGGTCAACACCTTCACAATGCAGGTCGAGCAAGACCCGCTGAATCCCGAACAAACCTATTCCAGTGCATTACCGGCCAGGTTCGCACTGGAGGTAGCCGGCGGCGCTTTTAGACGGGCGGGTGTGAAAATCGGCGACAAAGTCGAATTCCTTGGCCGGGCGCGCCGGGCCGTCGAAGGCGTGTCCGAATAGCGTAAGAAAGGCGAATTCACACCGCAAGTGCAACGGGTCGTTCATGGAACTTGTATTCAGTCATCGTTGCACTTACGGTGTGAATTCGCCAGGGTTGAATCCTTGAGCCGTGCCCAATTGAAGAAGGTCTGTCATTTTTGTACGGATAAAGAGTCAAAATGCATCTGGGATGAGACTGGTGGACTAACCCGATATTTCCCTGGATGGCAGGATAACCACTGGAAACCGAAATGTCATCACGAAGATTCAAAAACGGCAAAGCGAGCCTGTAAGAGCGCTACAAAAAAGTGGCCGGCAATTTTGAAGACAATATCAAGGGCCAGGAAAGGTAAGTTGTGGAGAGATTGGACGATAGGATTCCTGGATAGTGATGACGAGATTGACCACATTGGCTGTCCTAGTCTTCCAGGCCCGTAGAGGTTAGTAAGCCATTATCAATCGTAGGCCTACTACCCGGTCAGGAGAAACGCCAAAGGAGAGCACTCGTGAAGCGCAAAGTTAAGATGATTGGTATTCTATTTGCTCTTGTAGCGATAGGGACTTTTCTGTTCTTCACCGAAACTCTTGATTGCATCTTTCGTGATGAATACAAGGTGCAGACTCTGGACGCGGGTCGGCATCGTCGTATCTATATATACCGTATGTCCTCTTGGGAGGTTAGTATACCACTGTCCTACGAGGTATGGGACGGCAATACCAAGTCTGTTGAGCGTACTAGTTTCTTATTTATTGAACCAATACCGGAATTCCGTCTCGTTACTTCAGAAGGGGGCGACTTGGTGGCTGTGGTGTCGAGCGAAGCCCCAGAGGTAGTGCTGATCCTGCACGATTTTAAAAGCGGCGACTCGTGGCCTCACGGACTAAGCCATGAACGATGGAACGAGCCGTCGAAAAAAGGTGATCTGTTGCTGGATCGCCTTAAGGCCGGTCATCCGAGCGTTCGATACGTTCTTAATCCCTACTGGTGAAATTCGGGATTAAAGGAATGGGGAATCTGGGGACACAACACTGCTTTTATTGACTTGAACCTCGATAATTGGTGTTGTGTCCTCGGATAACAAGACACTTGATGAATGGGTGATCCTCGGATAAACCGGGACAAAAAGAGTGAGAAATAGGTAACCGTCCCGGTTTCATTGTTGAAGGTGATAGGGGGTTCTCTGTTTCGGGGTGGCACCTTCAAGTTGGAGCGCAATAGAAACGACCCCGCAAGGGGCTCCAAGGGCTTGGGTGCGAAGCCGAACGAAGTGGAGCGAAGATTGTGGGTGGCGCGCCGTCGGGTGTCCATGGTTAATAAAGACGCCGCCCCCAAGGGATCCCTTCGGGACTGACGCGGCTGATCTTTGCAAACAGCTGAACTGTTACAATCCTTTTTTTCACTTCCAAAGGGGTTGTTAAAGCCTTGCATCGGCGTTGTCGATGTAACTATCGGTCGCGGCTGTACGTGCGAAATGGTTCTTCTGGCGGAAAAACGCAGGTTGCTCTGGTTCGGTCCGGGTGAGATGCCCGCGAAC
>DAOVFI010000194.1 GCA_030673005.1 Planctomycetales bacterium | reverse complement strand
CGGGCGGACAGGGCTGGGGGTCATCGACGAAGAGACGATTAAAGGCCTGCTGCCGTTTAATTTTTTCGCGCTCGGCATAATTGGTTTTATGATCGGCGGGGAACTGCACCGCGACGTTTTCAGGAAATACGGCCGGCAGTTCTTTGCCATCCTCTTCGCTGAGGGGATTGGTGCGTTCGTTACCGTGTCCATTCTGGTCAGCGTAATAGCGATGCTGTTGGGGCAGTCGCCGGCGGTTTCCGTAGCGCTGGGGTTGGTGTTCGGCGCGATATCTTCGGCGACCGCGCCGGCGGCGACGGTAAGCGTACTGTGGGAGTACAAAACGCGCGGCGTACTGACTACGGCGGTCTTTGCCATCGTCGCACTGGACGACGCACTGGCGCTAATACTGTTCAGCGTCGCCAGCAGTATAGCCGGCAAATTCGTCAATCCCGATTCGACCGGTATCATCGAAACGCTTGGCCACGCCGGATGGGAACTTGCCGGAGCCGTGGTCCTGGGCGTAACGGCGGGATTCATACTGAACTTCGTCCTGCGAATCGTCCGCGACCCGGACAAATCGCTGGCGTTCATTATCGGCGTGATGCTGCTTGTTATCGGTTCCGCGAAGGTATTCGATTTCGATCTCATCCTCGCAGCCATGACGTTGGGCGTGGTGCTGTCGAACCTTGCGCCCCGCCGAAGCCGGGAAACCTTCCACGTCGTCGAGCGATTCGCCCAGCCGATCTACGTCCTGTTTTTCGTCATCGCCGGTGCACGCCTGCACATCCAGGGGATGCACGGGTGGATGTGGATGCTGGTCGTACCGTATATCGTCGGGCGAACAGCCGGCAAGATAATCGGCGCGAACATCGGCGCACGCCTGGCCGGGGCGGCGCCGGTCCTTCGCAAATACCTCGGCCTGTGCCTGTTCAGCCAGGCCGGTGTGGCAGTCGGACTGTCCATCATTGCCGGCGAACACTTCGCAGGCGACGTCGGTGTAGCCATCATCACGATCATCGCCGCGACGACCTTCATCGCAGAGATCATAGGCCCGCCGTGCGTGAAACTGGCCGTCAAGGCCGCAGGCGAAGTCGGACTGAACGTTACCGAGGAAGATCTTATGCAGACCTGGAAGGTCGGGCAGGTAACGGACCGCATCAGTCCGACCTTCGTCGAAAACACACGACTGGCCGAAATCCTCCGCACCATCGCCGAGACCGACGCGATGTCGTATCCCGTTACCGATTCCGACGGCAGGATCACCGGCATTATCACGATTGACGAACTCAAGAGCAGTTTCAGCGCCGAGGGTCTGACCGACTGGCTGGTGGCGTATGACCTGATGAGGCCGGTGGAGGAGACGGTTACGGAAGACACGCTCCTCGACGAGGCCGTTACGCAGATGCGGGAGCAGGAATTCGAATACCTGCCAGTCGTGGCCGGCGCCGATGACATGCACCTTGTGGGAATGCTCGAACTGAGGGCGGTTAACCGCTCGCTTTCAAGGGAAGTCATTCGCAGACGCCAACTGGCGGAAGTGTGATTGAGGATTGCCGCGAACTACGCGAACAACGCGAACAAAAAAAGAAATAGATATAAAAATAATTCATGAAGTTCGCGTTGTTCGTATAGTTGTAAGCTGGGGCGGAGCGCAGCGAAGTCCCGGCACGTGTGCTAACGGAGCGTTTCTGAATGACGAATATCGAACAGGGAATTACGAATTATGAAGTAAAGAACCAATCATCGATCTTTTTTTACTTCGAAATTCGAAATTCCGAGTTCGTCATTCGACATTCTCTGTATGGTCTCTGTTGCAGTGTGCCAACGGAGCGTTTCGCCGGGACTACGCTTTGCTTCGTCCCGGCCTACCAGATTCGTCCCGGCCTACCAATACTTCGTATAGTTGCTCCCGTGTCTTCGCGGCGAGGACCTTTTCCATACCGCCGGCGTCGAGCAGGCCGATGATCTCGGCCATGAATCGCAGGTGCGGGTCGGCGGCGTCTTTGGGCGTAAGCATCATTATAATGACCTTCGTCGGCAGCCCGTCGGCCGAACCGAAATCCACACCTTCGCGCTTGACGCCGATAGCGCAAATGAGTTTATCGACCGCATCGGTCCTTCCGTGTGGGATGGCGATGCCTTTGTCCATTCCTGTTGACATCTGCTGCTCGCGGTCGCTGATTGCCTTGCGGGCGGTCTCGACGTCTCCCAGCCGGCCGCTGTCCTGCAAAATGTCCAGAAGTTCGCCGATAATTTCGTCCTTCGTAGTGCCCTTAAGGTTCGGCTGGAGCAGTTCCGGCTGGATGTACTCCCGCAGGCTGATTTTCGCAGGCTCGGGCTTCGACTTTTTCCTGAAGGCCGGTCTGGGGCGTCGGATTTCCCGTGAGACAAAGATGTTGCATAGTTGTCTTGACGTTCGGGACGAGAGGATACTTTCCCTTCCGGCGGCGTTGAGTATCTGGCTGACCGCCGACATGAACTGCACGTGAGGAGCGGGTTTGTTTATCGGTGAGAGCGTCAGGACGAAAATTCCCGAGGGTTTCCCGTCCAGTGCGTCGAAGTCCACGCCTTCTTTCTTTATGCCGATCGCGCAGACCAGCCGGTCAACGGCGTCGGTCTTTCCGTGCGGGATTGCCACGCCGTGCTGGAGTCCTGTGGACATGCCCTGCTCGCGCGCCCATACCGCCCGGCGGGCCTCATCGACGTCCTTCAGCAGGTCGTTACGGCGAAGAATATCCAGCAGTTCGTCGATGACGGCGACCTTTGTGTCGGCCTTGAGGTTCGACTCGATCAGCGACGGCGTGATATAGTTGCCAAGATTGAACCGCCGCTGCGGCGCCGGTGCGGTCTCGTCCATCAGCCGGGTGGTGATGGCCAGGGCGTCCATGGGTTTTCGCAGACCCTGGATAGTCTGTTCCAGTGCGGCCAGCGCCTCGCACATCGCCGTGTTGACCAGCGGCGCGTCGATCCGGCGGCAGTCGATTGAGAGATTCGTCCCGTCGCGCTGGAGATCGATAATCACGTCGTCCTTGCGGCACTGGTAGTGTCGTTTTCTGCGGTCGATCAGGTGGACGAAGAAGCCTTCGGACTCGAAGACGCCGGTGAGTTTGCCGGCGAGGAATTCCGCCATTTCCATTGATGGAAATTCGAAGGTCAGGCTCTCCCTGCCGGCCTTACGCTCGGGCGCCGGTTTTCGCAGGCCCGAGACGTCCTTCCTGTACAGCATCGTAAGCGCCATCGGCGCGACGATCGTATTGACGAGGATCATTACGATAACGGCTGCGAACAGTTGCCCGTCGATAAGGCCCTTGAACAGGGCGGTTCCGGCGATCAGCAGCGCAACCTCGCATCGCGGCGCCATTCCAAAGCCGATCCGCCCGGCCCCGCGAAGGTTGAAGTTGGCGAACATCGCAGGCCCGCCGCAGCCGATAACCTTCGAGCCTAAAGCCGCAGCCGCAAAAATCAGCCCGAAGACCAGCACCGCCGGCGATGCGAAAACGCCCAAATCGATCTGCATCCCGGTTACGCAGAAGAACACCGGCACCAGCAATTGATGGACCGGGTGGAGTTTCTCGCGGACGACGTGGCTGATGTCGGTCTTCGAGAGCGACAGGCCCATTACGTAAGCGCCGATAATCATCGCCAGACCGGCCTCCTCGAACAGACCGGCCAGGATCAGCGCCAGTGCGAATGCCATGATTGCGATGGAGGTCTGCTCGCCGAACCATTTCAGCAGGAAACTGATCTTCCGCGACGCCAGCAGCCCGATTGCGGTAGCGGCCAGCCATACGGTAATGGCTTTTAATGCCACGATGCCGACGTGTCCCCAGTCCATTCCCGCCGCGCCGCCCGGTGCGGCTGCGATGGTCATAACCACCGCAAGGAGGATGATGCCGATAACGTCGTCGATAATGGCCGCTGAGAGGATCGTTACGCCTTCGGGTGAGTGCAGTTTTCGTTTCTCCGACAGGATGCGCGCGGTCAGGCCGACGGAGGTGGCGGTGAGGATCACGCCGAGCATCAGGCTTTCCGGCGCCATGAAGCCGACGTCGAGTCCGAGCAGCGAATTCCCGAACAGTATCACCACGCCGACGCCGGCGGCGAACGCGACGACGATCCCGCCGGCCCCGACCAGCCCGCCCGTCAGCGAATATCGCAGCATCAGGCCGATGTCCGTTTCCAGTCCGACCGTGAACATCAGGATGATCGCCGCAATCGTTCGCAGGCCGTAGAGCTCCGGCGAGACCGCCATTCCGGCGTAAAGCGGGAATACCCCTTGTCCGAATCCGTAGAACGCCAGTTGACCAAGACAATATGGCCCGATGATGATGCCCGCGAGAAGTTCGCCCAGTGGGCCGGGCAGTCGCAGCCGCTCGAACAGGATATTGCCCATCCGGGCGGCGAAGATGATCACGCCCAATTGAATCGCCAGCAGCATCATCCGATGGATCATCTGTTCAGCCGACGACCCGCCGTCGGACGCCATAGCGCCGGCAGGAAAGATAAATAAAAGGACGGCTGGATAAAACAGCGTTTTTCTCATGCAGCGATTTATTCTAAAAAAGTAATGTCTAATAATACAATGATACTTCGGTGGTCCAGGACGAACCTTTTTGCAAATATGTAATCAGTAATAAGTAACCCGTAATCAGTAATAAGTAATTCCAAAGCGGTTGCTGATTCTTTTCGGTTACGGGCTATCGGTTACTGATTCCTGGTTACTGATTCCTGATTACAGATTCCGTAACAGGCAGTTTCGTTGCAGTATTAAAAACTCCCCTGCATTTTGTGGGTTAATGAAATAGAATCATATTGACAGGAGAGAAGCCATGAAAGTCTGGACGGGAGTACTTGTGATATTGGTTTTGGCGGGGTCAGTCCCGGCAGTATCGCCGGCGGAGGTAAAGGACTTGCGCCGGGTGCGTAAGATCGCCGGGGCCGACTCCGAGGTTATTTATAAATTCCAGGACGAACAGGACGAATACGTTACGCTTTCGGCACAGTCGGCCAGGCGCGGCAGCGAGGCCGCCAAAGCCTGGGCGGCGACGAAGAAGGCCGATAAGGTCGTCGCGGTTATCGCCCGATCACCCTTCGGCGGCGGTGAAACGGCCGAGAGTTACTGGCCGACCGGCGTCAGGGCCGAACTGTTGAAAAACGTCGTCGAACCGTTGAAAAAGGCGGGGATTGATAAAGTCGTCCTGACCGATACGCTCAAAAGAGAAGTCCAGCAGGTAGGCCGGGACGAAG
>DAOVFI010000619.1 GCA_030673005.1 Planctomycetales bacterium | reverse complement strand
GCGGCCGAAATATATATTGCGCGATTTCCAGCCATTGAATTTTACTCCGCGAGTGAGTCCAGTATAGTTTCGCTCGCATCGCCGATTGTGCGCGGAGCTACGCCGAGCGCCTCCCGGAAAAATTCCGCGAACGTGCCGGCCTCGTCGTTTGTCGTCGTGAAATATATTTTATCATCTACCGCGAAAGCGAAACCTATCCGCACCTGAACATCGGCCTCGCCGTCGCTGTAAGATACCGTAACCGAACCTGTCAATCCGCTGGAATTCTGCGCGTTAAGCGTTGTCGCGCCGCCTCCGACAAGCCCGCCGTCGCAGACAAGATTCGTTTTTCCGGATTCCTTGTAAGCGCGAACCCGGTCAAAACCCACGACATAAGTAATATCCGTATCAGCCGCCGTAACCGCGTCAATCGTTATCGTGCCGCCAAGGCCAGAGGAATTATCCGCGACAATCGCTTCCGCGCCCGCGCCGTTATAGGTCGCCGTATGCCCGACAAGGTCGCCGCCCGCCTTCCCGGAATCCTTGTAAATATCGACGTGGAAAAATCCACCGGTATCATCGACAATATTGACGTACCATTTCCCGAGCGAGTCGGTATTTTGATTGTATTCCGCGCCCGTGATATTCGTCCAGTTCGAAAGTTGATTATTATTGTCGCCCGCTTCCGCCGCCGTCAACTGGTCAAGGTCGACATAGACATCGCCCGCTGAATCGGTATTCGTGGCCTTTGTCGCGCCGGAAAAACTCCAGGAGGCAAGCTCGCTGTCCGCGTCGCCCGCTATTTCGTATCCCGTGCCCGCCGTGTAAGCCGTCAAAGTCGTGGTGAAAAGCGTCTGGTCATTGTCGTCCGCGCCCGTATACGCAACTCCAGTCGTAAGCGAGTCCGACAAAACTTTATGATGGTCGGGTTCACCCTGAACTTCCCAAACTTCCGCGCCGGCACCGCCGGAAATGCTCGTGCAAATAATGCACCAAGCCTCATCGGTTATCAGCTGCGTCAAACCCGCCGGCGACGAAAGCGAACCCGTGCCGGTGTTATCCGAATCGTAAGTCGGGCCAGTGCCAACCACAACGGCAGATGCGTCACAGTCCTCATCTGCCTCGGTCATGTCCTCATACAGGCTTTCGAGGATTTCGATAAGGTCATACGTGCCGCCGGTGAAAAGAATTCCCTTGCGGACGGCTTCTTTGATATAATTTTTTGCAGCCGTCGCCGTTCTATTCTTGACGCTGTCGAGGTAAGTATAATAACTCCGGCTGATTATGAGCGCCGCTTTAAGCAGGTCAATCTCGTCATCGTTATCGTTTGCAATGACCGCCAGTTCTTCTTCCCACGCCCTTATCGCCGTTTGATAAGTCGTTGCCAAATTGTAAAGCTTGACAAGCTTCCCGATATTCGTAAAATGTATCGTGTAATTTGCGCTTGACATCGCCATAATAAAGACCTCCTATTAAATCCAAGTGCTCGGGGTTTTCTGGCT
>DAOVFI010000587.1 GCA_030673005.1 Planctomycetales bacterium | reverse complement strand
AAAATAAAAAAAATTCACCCTGTATTAACAAGGACTTACGTAAATTCCCGAATTTTTTGCGCCGGGTTGGCGCGCGCCAACCCGGCGCACGCCAGGAGAGGGTGAGGAGAGACATAATGGAATTCGACATAACGAACTTCGACGATCCGGCGCTTGATTCGGATTATGTCAGTTACCTCATCGAGCAGCAGGTCGATCGGGTTGCCCGTCACTTTTCGCGTTTGTGGGATTATTTCCGCAACCCGCTCACGTCGGCCCTCGGCGTCGCCGCCGATGCCCTCAACGCCAACAGCAGGCCCTACTTCCAGGCGCAGGAGGTCGGTCTGCCGGCGAGGATTACCGGCGTGTCGCGATCGGGCATCGGCGCAGAGCACGTAACAAACCTCACCCGCAAGGAGGTGGTGATCGAAAACGACATCGCCTGGCGGGTCAACACGATGGTCGAGTTCCTCTTCGGAAAACCGATCAGCATCCGCAGCCTCGCCCGCGACGCTTCGATCGCCGAGGAAATCGAATCGGTCATAAAGAGTCTCTTTGAAGCGAACGGCGGTCAGACCTTTTTCCACGAACTGGCGCTGCTTGGTTCGGTCTATGGATTCGTGGACGTGGTGCTTCGCATTCCGTCCGACTGGCTCGCCGGAATTGATAAGCCTCCTTCTCCCACCCCAGACCAATCGGCGGGGAAAGGTTCGCGTTCTGAACGGGAATCTTCCCCGCCGGTCCCGCCTGCCGTTAGGCAGGTCCCGCCTGACGGAAGGTCAATCGAGCGGGCGCGTCGTCTGGCGGCGCGCTGCGGGCTGGAGGTCGTCGAGGCCTCGCGGATAATTCCCGTCCTCAACGAGGACGATTTCAACACCGTGCGTTACTGGATCCAGTGTTTCCGCAAGCAGACCTCGCAGATGGACTACGGCTCACGCGGGCTGCTCGGTTTCGTACTCGGCGGGCGGCGCGACGCGCAGCCAAGGTGCGTCGAGGTAGTCGAGATACTGTCCGATCACTGGTGGCAGAGATACGAAGACCGCGTCCTCGTCGATGAGGGTGCAAATACGCTGGGCCGGATTCCGGTGGTGCACGTCCGTAACGTCTCGGTCCCGGGCAGTTACGAGGGGCTAAGCGACGTCGAGCCGATGCTCCCGCTCCAGGACGAACTGAACACCCGGCTGAGCGATCGCGCCTGCCGCGTTACCTTCCAGTCGTTCAGGATGTACCTGGGCAAGGGGATCGACGATTTCCTGGAGCGCCCAATCGGGCCAGGACAGATGTGGGCGACCCACAACCTGGACGCGACGGTCGAGGAGTTCGGCAGCGATCCCGGCTCGCCCAGCGAGGACATCCACATCGAGCAGGTCCGCGAGGCGATGGACAAGGTATCGGGCGTAACGTCTCTGGCGGCGGGTCTGGTGCGGGGCAAGGTCGGCAACCTGACCAGCGCAACGGCGCTGAAGGTCCTGCTGAGCGGGCTGCTGAGCAGGACGCAAAAGAAGCGGATTACCTACGGCAGGGGTATCTCCGAAATCGTCTCGCTGGTGCTGGACCTTCTGGATAAGGCCGGTGCGCTGCGGACCGAGCCGGAGGACCGAAGGGT
>DAOVFI010000196.1 GCA_030673005.1 Planctomycetales bacterium | reverse complement strand
CTCCCATTTTCTCCCTGTCCCGTCCCTTGGGGACGGGAAAGGGAGAAAATGGGGGATATAAATGACAATTGTGTACCCCTGCCTACCGGCAGGCAGGCCCGCTAAAGCGGGGGCCTGTTACAAAACACAAGAGCCTGAACGGTTACGATTACAGGTTACTGGTTACAGGTTACTGATTCCTGATTACTGATTACAGATTCCGTAGCAGGCAGTTTCGTTGCAGTATTAAAAACTCCCCTGTATTTCGTGGGTTAATGAAATAGAATCATATTGACAGGAGAGAAGCCATGAAAGTCTGGACGGGAGTACTTGTGATATTGGTTTTGGCGGGGTCAGTCCCGGCAGTATCGCCGGCGAAGGTAAAGGACTTGCGCCGGGTGCGTAAGATCGCCGGGGCCGACTCCGAGGTTATTTATAAATTCCAGGACGAACAGGACGAATACGTTACGCTTTCGGCACAGTCGGCCAGTCGCGGCAGCGAGGCCGCCAAAGCCTGGGCGGCGACGAAGAAGGCCGATAAGGTCGTCGCGGTTATCGCCCGATCACCCTTCGGCGGCGGTGAAACGGCTGAGAGTTACTGGCCGACCGGCGCCAGGGCCGAACTGTTGAAAAACGTCGTCGAACCGTTGAAAAAGGCGGGGATTGATAAAGTCGTCCTGACCGATACGCTCAAAAGAGAAGTCCAGCAGGTAGGCCGGGACGAAGCGAAGCGGAGTCCCGGCAATTCAGGAAATAAGACCGCCTTGCCGGGGCTCGTTTCGCTCGACCCGGCCTACGACTATCAATTCGTCCTGCTCATCGGACTGCACCACGAGCCGATCCCGCACCGGGGCGTTCGCAGAACGGCCGGGGGCAAGGTGGTCTATTCCCGTTCCAGCCGGGTCAACGCCTGGGCGATCCTGTTCCACGCGCCGACGGCGACGGCGTTCTGGGGCGCTACCGCAACCGCAAGTGCAAGACACCGCGCCGCCGCCGATCCGCTCAACGACGCCGCAGCCTCTGCCCTGTCCGGCCTGGATTTCACCGGAATCGGCTCCGACAACATCCCGCAGCACATCAAGCAACTTGCCAATCCGAAGGGATTCGGCGTCCTTGACACAGCCGCCATGCTGGCCCAGACACAACGGGCCGATGCCGCCGCTGCGATCGTAAAGGCTGCCGGGTCCCAGCCCGCTTTTATGAACAAGGTTCGCGTACTGCGATACTTCAGCCAGAAGGGCGTCGTGCAGGACTATCGAATTGACCCGGCCAAGGCCAAACAGCGAAGGCACGTCCTGATTTCGCAGTCTGTAATGATGCGTGTCCTGCTGCTGGAGCATCTTCGCGGCCTACGCGGAATTCAGCCATGCGCCGTAGTGGCGCACGTGCCCCGGATGACGGACGCTCAAATACCCGGAATCGGTCAGAGATTGGCAGGCCGGCTCCGACCGCTGTCAGGCGATGATGAAATAGTGCTGATAAGCGAACTGGCGAACGCCGATTTCAGAGCCGGGAGGAGATACAGAGGGATATTCCGGATTAACCGCATTGTCGCCATCCGCAACCTGGGCTTTTGCCGGGTTCATATCGATAAGGCTATGGTCGTCGCTCAATCCCTCGCCCAGCGAAAACCCGCCCGTCCGAGACCCGGTCGAAAACCACGCCGGGACTACATCAAGGAGGCAGGCGCCGCAGCACTGAAGCAATTAGTCCAGGCGAAAGCGGATCAGCAATAACTTCACAAAACGGCAAGTCCCCTATCCGCTCGGTTTACGTCTGTGCTATTTAAAACCGATACAGGAAGTGGCTGCCGTATCTTTGTGGAAGAGGAACGACAGGACGGGTAAAATAACGGCGTTATGCGATTAGACGTTACGCAACATCTTCGTCTCGAGCAGCGGATGAAACTGTCGCCGAGGCTTATCCAGGCGATGGAGATTCTCCAGCTGCCGATGCTGGCCCTGCAGGAGCGGATCGAGGAGGAGTTGTCCTCGAACCCGTGCCTGGAGGTGCAGGAGCCTGCCGGCGGTCAGGACGGTGTTTCCGAGCCGACGGTCGATAGTCCCGACCGCGGCGAAGAGGTACTGGTGGTGAACGCCGAGGGCGACAACAAGGCCGATTTTGAAAGACTCGATGAATACAGCGGGCAATACTCCGACGACCTGGACTGGACTGACCGGCCATATCGTCCGCGCAGCGACGCCGACGGAGACGTCAAACTCATGGCCCTGGCGAACACGCCTGCGCCGGAACAGTCCCTTACCGAATATCTCCTCAAGCAGTGGGCGTTCGTCGATGCCGCCGACGACGTAAAGGCCGCCGGGCGGGCGATCATCTCCAATGTCGATGAGGACGGCTATCTCCGAACGCCACTGGACGAACTTATCGGGCAGACCAGTTCGCCGGAGACCGACCAGTCCGGAACATCGGGGCAGGATGGAGCGACCTCTTCAGATGCGACCGGGCAGGGCGGAGATGAACGAACCGAAGCGAGCCTGGAGACATTTGCTTCGGCCCTTACGATGGTTCAGAAACTCGACCCGCCGGGTGTCGGGGCGCGCGACTTGCGCGAATGCCTGCTGATCCAGCTGGACGCCGAGACCGAAGCGGGGCACGACGTGGCGCTGCCCCGGCTGCTGGCCGATGAGTTCCTCCGCGAAATAGAACTCAACCATATCCCGCAGATTGCCAAACACACCGGTCATTCCGTCAAGCAGATTAATGACGCAATCGCAAGTCTCGGCCGGCTCGACCCGCGCCCGGGAAGGCTGATCGGAACACACCCCGTCCCGTACATAATTCCCGACGCGATGATCGATCTGGACGACGACGGCGACGTGATTATATCGATGCGAGACGGAAACGTCCCCCCGCTGAGGGTGTCGGAGACCTACCGCAAGATGGCAAAAACGCCCGGCACGGACACGGGGACAAAGAAATTCATCCGCAACAACCTGCGGTCGGCACAATGGCTGATCGGGGCGGTAATGCAGCGACGCCGGACGGTGCAGCGAGTTATGGAAGAGGTCTTCGCCGCGCAGAAGGAATTTCTCGAGCGAGGCTCCGAGGCGCTGAAGCCGCTTCCAATGACGGAGGTTGCCTCGGCTGTCGGAGTGCACGTCGCCACTGTCAGCAGGGCGGTCGCAGGTAAGTACGTCCAGACGCCCAGGGGGATCTTTCCGCTGCGAATGTTCTTCTCCGGCGGAAAGACCACCGACGACGGGCAGGACGTCGCATGGGACGCCATAAAAGTCAGATTGCAGGAGGTCGTCGAAAACGAGGACAAGTCCAAACCTCTCGCCGACGATCAGATCGCAAAGGCTCTCGGCGCAAAAGGTATCAGGATCGCCCGGCGGACAGTGGCGAAATATCGAAACCTCCTGAACATTCCCCCGGCCCGACAGCGAAAAGAGTTTTGAACCGTCGGGGGGCGCCGGGATGATAAACTCGCAAAATGATGAGCCGCAATCTTGTATTTTGTAACATGTAATTTGGTGGGTGGCACGGTCAAGTCGAAGACTTGGCTGTGGCGGGCACTAACACGGCCAAGCGAGGTTGAGGCCACACGGCCTTAACCTCGCTTGACCGTGCCACCCATTATAATTTCTGTTACAGACTTATTGAGTGATTACCATGTCCAGATGGCTCGGAATTGATCATGGCGTCAAGCGTATCGGCGTAGCCGTCGGCGATGCCGCCGGCGCAATCGTTACGCCGCTGGAGCATTTATCGGCCAGCGATGTTGACCTTGCCGGGCGAATCGCTAAACTCGCCGCTGAATACGACGCCGTCGGGATTGTCGTCGGCTGGCCTCTGCTCGCCGACGACAGCGAAGGTCCGCAGGCGCGGCTGGCAAGGCGGTTCGCCGCCGATCTGGCTGAACAAACCGGTCTGGACGTGCGACTCTGGGACGAGCGATTGAGCAGTTTCGAGGCCGACGAGCGAATGAAAGGCCGGTACACTCGCAAACAAAAAAGGCGGCGCCATGACGCCGTGGCCGCGGCTACAATCCTGGAGGATTTCTTCAACGGCGACGGACCAGCCTCGGCCACCCGACCGGCGGATTAGTGGCGTTGGTGGAACAGGTTTGTAACCTGTGTCAGCCGCACAGGTTGCAAACCTGTGCCACCTTAAATTGATGATTGACAGAAACTGAAGCGAATCGACAACTGTTGTTAAGGAGCCTGTAAATGAAAAACCTGCTCGGAATAACCTTGGTAATCGGCCTGGCGTGCCTGACTATCGCCAACGGATGTAACTTTGCCGCAAGGCGGAAGCGCCTGGGACGGTCCGAGAAGTTTCGGATAATGATCGATAAGGTTCTGGTGATCGAGACGCCGGATTATCGTATGACCGAAGAGCACGTCCGTACGTTCGCCCAGGCCGGTTTTAACGTGGTAATTCCGCGCGGCGGGGCCGAGGATATTAAGGACGTCCGCAGGATGACACGCCTGGCCCGCAAGCACAATGTATTCTACATGCCCTGGATGGGACACATGGACCCGCCGGGCAAACTCGAAGAAAGCGAAAAAATCGTCTGGGCCAACGGGACGGTGCAGAACAGGTGCAGCCCCAATTCCGAGAAGTTCCGGGCGTGGATGACGCGCCGAATCGTCGCTTATGCGAAAGTCAGTAAAACCGAACAGGCCCTGATCGGCGTGTTCCTGGACTTCGAGAATTACGGCGGCAGCGGCGGCGGACGATGGATCTACGATTTGTCCTACGATACGCCTATCCTCGCCGAGTTCGCCGCCGTGCGTGGAATTAAAATACCGTCTATGGAACCGGCCCGGCGCTGCGCCTGGCTGAAAGAGCAGAACCTGCACGAAGCATTTAAAAAATTCCAGATCGACAAGTGGCGCGGCCTCTGCCGGAAACTCCGCCGACAGGTCGATGCGATTAACCCGACTTTTCAGTTCTTCATCTATCCGAACGTACATTATTCGCTTTTCATGCGCGAGGCGGCGTTCAGGGAATTTGGTACAAAGGCCGCTCCTGTGGTCGTAGCGGACTATCATAATTATTTCCGCCCGACGGACTCCTGGGGCAAACAGGCGGTCTCCGAGGCGCGCTGGAACATCCTGGACGCCGTCAGATGGGTAAAAGGCCACGCCGAACGCTGCGGCGTTGAGGCGATGGTAATCGGCGGGATCGACCCGGTTTATGAAAGGCCGGCGGATACCGAATACCATGGCCGAAACGCCGCCGCTATCGC
>DAOVFI010000205.1 GCA_030673005.1 Planctomycetales bacterium | reverse complement strand
GCCATTCGGTGCGTCCCGTTTGAGTAGGTAAGTTGCCGTGAGAGGTCGAAAAATGCCTCCTTAAGGCAAAGCCGACGGACCTGTCTGCCGAACAGGCAGGTAGCTATCCGTTATGTGTTTAGCCCCGTCAGGGGCGGTCGTTTTTAGCCCAGGGTGCAGCCCTGCCTGCCGGCAGGCAGGACGACGAAAGTCGGGCAAACCCTGGGTTACGATGATGCAATAAGATTCAAGCCCCGTTAGGGGCGATCGTAGGCTTCGGAGCATTTACGATCGCCCCTTCCGGGGCTCGTACAACAATGAAAACCGGTTACCCAGGGCTTGGCCTCCAGCCTGCCGGCTTGCCTACCGGCAGGCCGGCAGGCTGGTCGGCCAGCGCCCTGGGCTAAAAACGACCGCCCCTGACGGGGCTAAACACGTACTGAATGGCTGGGCTTCTTCCTGAACCTTGCGCCCCCAAACCGGCGAAAATAATTAAAAATTAAAGTAAAAAACCTCTTGACACGATAAGTGTACAGATGTATACTGTACATAATATCAGTGATAAAAGGAGCACCATGACTACCAGGCCATTGACAGATCAGCAGAAGAAGGTATTGGGGCTTATCGAGGAATACTCGTCCGGGCACGGCTTTCCGCCGACGCTTCGGGAGATCAGCCGGGCGGTCGGCATCGCCAATATTAACGCCGTCCGCGGGCACATCTCCGCCCTGGAAAAAAAAGGCTACATCGCCAAGGACCCCGACAAGGCCCGCTCGATCCGCGTTCTCCACAGCCCGTCGGCCTTGAGCAGGTTGCGCGGCAAACTTCATGACATCGCCCGCACAGACGAAGGCGTCGCCTGCTGCGTGGTCTATGGCCTGGCGTGGGCGACGCAACGGCGCAGACCGATCCTGACCGGGCGGGCACAGCGAATCATCGAAGATGCCTTCGAGCGCGAATGCGTCGAGCACGGATGGAAACTGCTCGATGGACGAATCTGGCCCGACCACGTCCGCCTGGTCGTCGAAGTCTGGCCGAACCACTCGCCCGAACAGGCAGTCCGCCGGTTCAAGCGAATGGCCAACTTCGCCCGGCGACGCCACGCGAAGCACTTCCCCGAAAAGGGACTTTGGCACCGCGGTTACGTGGTAACGACCGACCTGGACATCCTCGACGACCTCATCGAGCAGATGCTGAACGAACAGGAAACAAAATAGGAACCCCTGACGGAAATAGGCCGCAGAGACGCAGTATCCTGTAACAGGTTATTTGATGGGTGGGTGGCACGGTCAAGCAATTTGAGGTTTTTCTAAAAAACATCAAATTGCTTGGCCGTGATGAGCGTCGGACCACGGCCAAGCAAGTTCGAGGCCAAACGGCCTCAAACTCGCTTGACCGTGCCACCCACTCAGCAAACCAGATGTTACACGGTAACAATTGAACACGCAGAGTGTCGCCCTGCGTAGGGCGACGGCGAATCACAAATCGCTCGCGTGAAAAACCACAGGCGATGCGCACGGGGAAGGTCCGCGCGCACAGTAAGGAGCACAACAATGAACCAGAAGAACCAAACGAACAAGAAACGGGCAAGTCGCGGGTTGGTCCGGACGGGATGGGCCGGGGCCTTGATTGTGGCGGGAATCTTCCTGTCAGCCGCGGCACCGCCACGCGCAAAGGCGGCCGGTCTGCTCGTTGCAGACGGCGGCTTCGGCGGCGTACTCGAAATCGAATCGCACAGCGCCACCGTAACAATCAACAACGGCGTCGCAGTAACGGAAGTTACACAGGTATTCCGCAACACCGAGGACCGCCAAGTCGAGGCGCTCTACACCTTCCCGGTCCCGAAAGGCGCGTCGGTGGCGAATTTCAGTATGTGGATTAACGGCAAGGAGATGATCGGCGAGGTGCTCGAAAAGAAACGCGCCCGGGAGATTTACGAAAGTTACAAGCAGACATTCCGCGACCCGGGGCTGCTGGAGCAAACCGATTACAAGACGTTCCAGATGCGGATTTTTCCCATCGGCCCGCAAGCGAAACAGAAAGTGAAAATCCGCTACTACCAGGAACTCGACTGCGACAACGACTGGATGACGTACACCTATCCCCTCTCGACCGTCGCCCATCGCGGACGCAAATCGAAGACCACCGGCAAATTCTCGCTGACGCTCCACGCCAAGTCGCAGATCCCGATCGTCGCGATGGAAAGCCCATCGCACAAGAAGGATTTCGTAATCGCCAAGCACGGCGACTCTTATCGCCAGGCGAGCCTCGAAACCAAAGGCGGCGACCTGAATCGCGACGTTGTGCTGGCCTGGAGGCTCTCCCGGCCTAAGACCGGGCTGGACATGATCTGCTCGAAGACCGACGGCGAGGACGGATATTTCTGCCTGACGCTGACTGCCGGTGAGGAACTCGACGACAAGGCCGAACCGATGGATTACGTCTTCATCCTCGACATCTCCGGCTCGATGGCCGACGAAGGCAAACTTAGCATCAGCCGGGACTGCATCGGCGCGTTCGTCGCCGAACTCGGCGAAAAGGACCGCTTCGAGATTATCACGTTCAACGTTACGCCGGCCACGCTGTTCAATAAACTCCTATCGGCCGGTGCGGACGCCAAACAGAAGGCCCGGGAGTTTCTTTCCTCTCGCCGCGCCGGCGGCGGGACGGTGCTTCGACCGGCCCTGATTGCCGCCTACAAATACCGCGACCCCGACCGCCCGCTCAACGTCGTCATCTTCTCAGACGGCATGACCGAGCAGGATGAGCGGAGCGAACTGCTGGCGGCGATCCGGCAGAAACCGTCAAACGCAAGGGTCTTCTGCGTCGGGGTGGGAAACGAGGTCAACCGCCCGCTGCTGAAGCAACTGGCGGAAGACGCCGGCGGACTTGCGGCGTTCCTGTCACGCGGGGACAACTTCGACCGCCAGGCAAAGGCGTTCCGCCGCAAACTCACCAGGCCGGCGATGACGAGCGTTAAGATAACCTTCGACGGCGACGAGGCATACGACGTCGAACCGCGCAAACTGCCGAACCTGTACCACGGAACGCCGCTGCGTATGTATGGCCGGTATTGCAAGACCGGGCCGGCGAAGATCACCGTCCGGGCGGAAATCGGCGGACAGGAATTCATCCGGAACCTTACGGTAACGCTTCCTCCGAAGGACACGTCCAACCCGGAGATCGAGCGTATGTGGGCGTGGCGGAAGGTCCGTCGGCTGCTGGATGAATCAAAGAGCAGCGCGAACATCGACGAGGTCGTCCGCCTCGGCGAAGGTTACTCGATTGTTACGGAGTACACGTCGTTTATCGTGCTGGAGAACGACGCCGAGTACAAACGGTGGAAGATTAAGCGGAAGAACGCCTTGCGAATTAAGCGAGACAAGGCCGCCCACAAGCAGTTACTCGGCCGGTTGGAGACGATGCGGAACGAGTCGCTGGCAGGGTTAGGCCCGCAGGCGGCACAGAAGCGCGCGGCGACGCCGCAAGCCAGACAGACGCCGTCCAGCCCCGGCCCGGACTTGAATCCGCCCCGCCGTCGTCCGATCTTCGGCGGCGGTGGCGGCGGCGGACCGATCGGTCCGGTCGGGCTGATCATAATCGGTGCATTGGCGGCGATAAGAATCATTGGCCGCAGAAAGGGTCGCACGTGCGAGCGGGATTCGTCCAAATCGTAACAGGCCGGGGCGCCGGGACTACCGCGGCGAGGGAGGTATGGCGGGGCCTGACAGGCCTGGCCTCAGCCATGCCTGCCGCGGTGGTCCTGGCGATAATACTGATCCAATGCCTACCGGCGGCGCAGGCGGCGCTGGAGTTTGACCGCCACGCCGTCGGGGCCGGGCAGGTCTGGCGGCTGCTGACCTGCCACCTGACGCACTGGTCCTGGTCGCACCTGGCCGCCGACCTGGCGGCGTTCGTCGTGCTGTACTGGCTGGTTTGTTCTTATGGGTGCCATGGCCTCACGCGAAGCGGGTGGCCATGCTCCTTACGGCCAAACATGCCCACGCCCGAAAACGGGCGAGGGCATGGCACCCATAAATTGACCATTGCCGGAGTACCGGGACGAGGCCGCCCGTATCGGTTATTCGGTGTGCTTGCGGCCTCGGCGGTGGCGGTCGGGTTGGCGGTTCATTTCGGGGCCGGCGACATAACCATCTATCGCGGCCTGTCCGGCGTGAACTACGCCCTGCTGGGTTGGGTCCTGATCAGAGCGACCCGTGGGGTCGGGCGACTGAAACGCATCGCCTGCCTAGGCCTGCTTGCCGCGATAGCCGCCAAGATAGCATTGGAGGTTGCAGGAATCTCTCTGCTGCCCGGCATCGGCCTGCCCGAAGGCATCGCAACAGTCGGCGTAGCACACGCAGCCGGGCTGATCGTCGGAACGTCGGCGGCTGGAAAAACGTGGAAAACAAATTAAGGAACCGAACATGAAGATCGCTGGATTACTTAGACTGGCGGCACTGTTTGTGATGCTTCCATCATTGTCCGGATGTATTGGACTCTTCCCGCTCTTTGGAATCGTCGAAGTTACAAAACCTGACCCGCTTCGCAAAAAGGCCGTCGAAATTGTCAAAGTGTCGGGGCGGACGATTACTCTGGCCGATGGCAGGGAGATCGAACTGGCGGGTCTGAAACCCGTTTCCGGCGGGCAGGACACGCGTCATGCCGGGGATATTCAGGCCAAGATGGCGCGGTGGCTGATTGGGAAACACATCGTCGTCATCCCGAAAGGACAAAGTAGAGGACGAGTCCTGCAAATCAGTATGCACGAAAAAACCATACACAGATACGAAGACGGCCCTCCAATCTTTTTTCGGAGCAAAAGTGTAACTGAAGTACATGGTTCGTCATGGTTCCACGCGGATCCCCTGTTTCCCATATTCGTCGATAAGAAACCGCACATGTACCGGTGCGACCTGGGAGCCTTAATGCTGGAACACGGCCTGGCCGAACCGTTGCCGGAAGAGGTTGCCGACCCGAAGATAAGGGCGGAATATGTCGCCAAAGCAGAATCGGCCCGTAAGGAAAAAGTGGGAATCTGGAAAAGCGTGGATGAACGGCTTAG
>DAOVFI010000005.1 GCA_030673005.1 Planctomycetales bacterium | reverse complement strand
TTCTAATCAAACCGAAGCCGGGGCGAAACTTGTTAAAAAGGCAGACCGTCAACGGTCCGCCAGCGAGATCGCAACTGCACTCAGAGCCAGGATGAAGAAGATGCCCGGTGCTCAAAAACTCACGGTTACGGCACAGACGCCGATAAAGCAAATGCTGATGGGTGGGATCAAGCAAATAGAGGTGGAAATTATCGGCCACGACATGGAGGTTACGGATAATTTGGCCGAACGAGTCCGTGCGATCTTCCAACGCACCGATGGCACCGTGGACATCGGAATCAGCCGAAAAAAGTACCGCCAGGAAGTTCACGTGAAGGTGGACCGACAAAAAGCAGCGAGTCTCGGCGTCGATGTCACCGCAGTTGCGCATGCTGTTCGGAGTAACTATTACGGCTTCGCGGCGACCAAGTATCGCGATGCCGGAGATGACTTTGATGTTTTCGTTCGTTTAAACGAACGAAGCCGTAGTACGCTCGAAAACATCGGCGACACGGATATCCCGTCTATGAAAAGGGGCGTGGGCGCCGTCAATCTGAGGAATATTGCGCGCATCGAGCCTGTTTCAGGTCCTGTGCAAATCGATCGCAAGAATCGTGAACGAATCATTATTGTCGGAGCAGATGTACATGGTCGATCGCTAGGTAAAGTCAGAGATGACATCGAAAAAAAGGTCCGCGAGTTGCAAATCCCGCCGGGAGTAACAGTGGAATTCGGCGGCGAGGCAAAGGAACAGACAAAAGCATTCCGTGACCTGTACGCACTGCTTGTTATTGGAATAATCCTGGTCATGATGGTAATCGTCTCGCAGTTTGAGTCTTTGCGTACGCCATTGGCGGTGATTTTCGCCATTCCATTCACATTCACTGGTGTTATCGTTGCCCTCCTATTGACTGGAACAGCGTTAAACATGATGTCTTTCATGGCACTGATACTCCTGGTCGGCGTGGTCGTCAATAATGCCATTGTGTTGATGGACTATGCTGACATTCTTCGCTCCCGGGGCCTGGCGCTGCATGAGGCGCTGGTGCAGGCCGGGACGCATCGACTTCGCCCGATTCTAATGACGACACTTACATGCCTGTTTGGAATGATCCCGCTGGCGGTCTCTCGCGGCGAGGGGGCGGAACTCTGGCGACCGTTCGGTATCACAGTCCTGGGCGGGCTGCTGATGTCCACCGTAGTGGGGCTTATACTCGTCCCGATAATGTATTCGTTCTTCGCCAAGAAAGATATCCAGCCCGAAAGGGGATGATTGAATGAAAGCGGTACTGATTACATATAACGTGGCGATCCATGACGAACTTATGGAGGCGCTGAGTAAACTCGATGTAGCCGAAGGCTTCACTCGGATAGAGCACGTAACCGGACGAGGCAAAGCAAGCGGGCCCCATTTTGGTAGCCACACCTGGCCGGCGTACAACTCCGCCCTCCTTATTGTCGCAGAAGACCAAAAAGCAGGCGAGATACTCCAATCCGTCAAGGACTTGCGCAAGAAATTTGCCAAGGAAGGCATCAAAGCATTCTGCTGGACAATCGACGAGATCACGTAGGGGGTGACGCCGACGCTCTACAGCATCTTCGACGACATTGGACATCACACAAAGCGACACGCTACCCGAATACTACATGAAAATGCGGAATAGATGGAACTGTATGAATCCATAACCAAGAATGTATATGCCAGAGCACTGGCGATGCTATCCCGCCCATATTTCCGAGACTATAGGAATTTCGACAATATCCCCAGGCGAAAAGGGAACGTCATATTTATTGCAAACCACAATTCCCTGCTGGACTCTTTTTTGCTTACCCCCCATCTGATACTGAGAACGGGGAAGATTGTATATATCTTGGGTGATAAGAAGGTATGGAGAAGCAATTTGTTCTACCGTTTTATAACCAGAATGATGTGCAACGCTATTCTCATGGATAGAGATAAACCGAGCGACGTGTCAAGAGCTCTAGTTGAATGTGCAAGAAGGTTGAAGAAAGGTGGGGTCCTTCTAATATTCCCAGAGGGAACCAGAGGTATCCCCAATAACATTGCCCAGTTCAAGAGTGGGATTTATGCGGTAGCGTTCCGTGCCCAGTCATCCATCGTGCCAATCTATTTGGGCAATGTTCCGCTTCTTTCCTATAAAGGAAAGCGTTTTCCAGGTTTGTTCAGGGCCTGGTCCAAACTGTCAATAAACGTTGGCTCAGAAATTGGTTACGCTGAATACAGTTCATACAAGGGGAAGCGAAGCCAATTTTGTCAATACCTGAAGGAAAAAGTTTCTGGGTTACATTGTTGAACACGGCACCAAATCTGCAAATTGTTCCCAATTTGTACAGTCTTTGATGATATAGCCCGCGCAATAAGAAAACGAACCGCTGCGATTCTGTACGGAGAGAGTACTGATATTCGAAGGTGTTCCTCCGATCCACATTTGCCTGTGAGGCATGGTGAGGTGCACATGAAAAACCGGATTGCCTCAACCCATCGGGCCGCATCTTCGCTATGGCTTCCTTCAGACGACACCTCGCAGTGCCGCCCTTGCCAGTCGCTTGCCCTTCACCTCCATCAGGTTGGGCGGAGGACTTCCACCTCCGAGCCGCCAAGCATGCTCGGCACACAAGAGAAAGCCGTTCAGTTATATCACTGAACGGCTTCCTGTCCAACCAAGTCGGGGCGACTGGATTTGAACCAGCGACCTCTGCGTCCCGAACGCAGCACTCTAGCCAAGCTGAGCTACGCCCCGTCGTTGATATTTCAACTTTTCAGAACGGAATAGTTTATCGACCACATAGCGAAAATCAAGCATGTAAAAAAAAGTCCGGGTCAGCCGGCTGTAAGCCGAGTTCTGTTCCTTCGCCCTGACGGACTATCAGGGCGAAGGCGAAGATCATCTGTCTTGGCCCGCCATTGCTGAGGGGCTCTGCCCAAAGGCAAGCGGCCTACCCGCGGCCTGAAGGCTCCAAAGACAGCGAGGCCGCCTTCGAAAACCCGTTTCGGCGTGAACCACGCCCTGACCGCTTACTTGGCCTTGCACCCGGTGGGGTTTACCGTGACCGACGATGTCACCATCGTCGCGGTGCGCTCTTACCGCACCCTTTCACCCTTACCTGCCCCGGAAGAAGGAGATCAGCCAGATCAAATCCGGGGCCGGCGGTTTGCTTTCTGTGGCACTTTCCCTATCCCGCACCAACCGCCATCTCACCGTATGCCTTACGGCAGCCTGTGCGACAGCGGTTGGTGCGGGACGGTGGGCGTTACCCACCACCGCGGTTCAATGGTGCTCGGACTTTCCTCTGCCCGACGTTACGACGGGCAGCGACCTTCCACCGGCCGACCTTTATCATTATACAACAAAAGAACGGTCTTGTGCTCGAAAAACAAAACCTTCCGCACCCTACCTTTACTTTCTCTGGCGTCGCAGCCCCTCGACTATGCTCGGGATTTACGCTTTCGCTTCAACATTGCCACAGAACCAAGCAAAAGCAAACTCGCGGAGGCAGGCTCCGGTATTGAGCCTTCGCCCTCGCCCCAGTCGCCCAACACCATATCCAAGTCTTCCTGTCCGACGAACCCGTCGAAGGATGGATCGGCCGGTGAACCCACAACCACGTTATCACCCCAGGAGCCAAGGACTATGTCCAGATCGTCCTGCCCGACGAACTTATCCAGGCTAACGTCGCCGGGAATGATAGCGACGACCGTGATGTTATCAGCGCCATAGACGGGCATCAGCGTCATATTAGGCACGGCGTCGTAGCCGGTAATGGCGTCGAACGCGCCGCTGATAGTACCGGCTGTCAGGATAATGAACTCGTTATAGTAATCAGGCGTGTAAGGTGCGATAAGGCTCAATTCCAGCGTCCCGCCCAGGCCGGCCGTGCCGGTAACGTTCACCTGGTCGAATTCGGCGCCGGCTGCCAGACCGCCGATCTCTATCTGCATTATCCCGGCCGATGCTTGTGTGTAGTCGCCTTGAACGTTTGTAATGCCCGGCGATGTTCCCGGCGCGAGCGTCCCGCCGTTATTGGCCAGGTCGCCGGTGAACGTCCCGACGTTCAGCCTCCCGCCGGTAAAGTTAAACACCCCGCCATAGGTGTGCTTGATGCTGTCGGCTGTCAGCGTTCCGCCAGTAAGGTTCACCGTGCCGGGGCTCCATATCTTCATCGTATCGCCGACCGCCACAGTGCCTCCGCCGTCGATGGTCAAATCGCCTGTCCCTCTGGCGGAAGACGTGTTTCCGCCGACATAGAGATCCTGACGGTTGGTCCACGTTGATCCGGCGCCGCTAACTGTAACCGTGCCCGAGCCACTGTTGCGACCCATGCAGCCATCCGTGTTCGAGACGGCCCCGCCATCGGTGATGCTCAGTGTGCCCATGCCGTATCGGCCGACGTAAAGGTCGTCGCTGTTGTTCCACGTTGACCCGGCGCCGCTGACTGTCGCTGTGCCGGATATGCCGCTGTAATAACCCAGTGTGCCTACCGTGTTCGAGACGACCCCGCCGTCGGTGATGCTCAGCGCACCCGTGTCTTCGTGGCCTACGGAAAGGCTGCCGCTGCTGGTCCACGTTGACCCGGTGCCGCTGACTGTGGCTGTGCCGGATGAACCGTCGTTTGACCCTATGGAGCCGCCCGCGCTCAAGACGGTCCCGCCGTTGGTGATGATAAGTGTGCCTGTACCGGAACTTTCGTCGTATGCGTAGCCGTAACCAACGAAAAGCCCGCCGTTGTTGGTCCATGTGGACCCGGTACCTCTGACTGTAACCGTGCCCGATGCGCTGTAGTATCCCAGGTAGCTGCTCTCGCTCGAGACGGTTCCGCCATCGGTGATATTCAACGTCCCCTGACCATGGTAGCCGACGACGATGTTGCCATAGTTAGCCCAGGTCGAACCGTTGCCATCAACCGTTACCACGCCAGTGGAACCGGTCTCCTCGCCGATGCGGCCACCGCTGTAATTACTGACGGACCCGCCATTGATAATATTCAACGTCCCCTGACCCTCGCAGCCGACGTAGAGGCCGTAGGTGTTGGTCCAGGTTGAACTGCTTCCATCGACCGTTACCGTGCCGGTTGCACCGGCCTTATAGCCGATGTAGCCTCTGGAGCTCTCGACCGAAACACCATCACGGATCAAGGTCGTTCCGTTTCCGGCGTATCCTGCTCCGAGATAACCTGTGCTGTCCTGAGTCAGGTTAATCGTTATGTCCTGGTCAGGTTGGCTATCGAGCGTGAAGGTGTGAGTCGGACCATGGGTCGAATCGAACAGCAAATCCACATCGCTGATCAGGCCGTGGGTGTTAATCGTACCCGTTCCGGTCAACTGGGTTGCCCCGGCAAGCAGAGATACCGTCGCCAGCGTTCCGCCATCGAAGTGTATCTCGCCGGTTGCGCCGTCATTCACTGCGACCTGAGTCTTATATGTTGCATTGACTGTCCCGCCATTGGTGATGTTCAACGTGCCCTGACCATCGTAGCCGACGTAGAGGCCGTAGCCGTTATTGGTCCATGTCGAACCGCTTCCATCGACCGTTACCTCGCCGGTTGCCCAAGCCTCATAGCCGATATAAACATAGTAATCACTATCGACTACCCCGCCGTCGGTAATGTTCAACGTGCCCTGACCATCGTGGCCGACGTAAAGGTCGCGGCTGTTGGTCCACGTGGACCCTGCGCCGCTGACTGTAACTTCGCCGGAACCGCTGCTTCTATACCCCAGGTAGCCGTACTTGCTCGAGACTGCTCCGCCACCGGTAATGCTCAACACGCCCGTGCCGTAGTGACCGATGTGGAAATTGTCGGTGAGTGCGTTGTTCCATAGCGAGCCTGCGCCGCTGACCGTAACCGTGCCCAAAGAGCCGCTGTTATGCCCCACATAGCTGTGCCATTGCGAGAAGACGGTTCCTCCATCTGCGATTATCAATTCGCCGGTACCGGAGCGTCCGACGTAGATTCTTTGACTACATTCCCATTTGGATCCTGCGCCGCTGACCGTAACCGTTCCCGAAGAGCCGGTGGAATATCCCAGCCAGCCGTAATCGCTCGATACGACCCCGCCGTCGGTGATGATCATCTCGCCCGTCCCCCCAGTATCAGACCAGCCTCCGCCGGCGTAGATATCGCCGACGTTGGTCCACCTGGACCCGGTGCCGCTGATTGTGGCTATGCCCGATGTGCTGCCGTAAAAACCAAGCCGGCCATAACCGTTTGAAAGGTTTGCGCCGTTGAGCACGTTCAGCCGGGATTCACCGGTGGTGTAGCCGATATAGGTATCCGCACTGAAGTTCGCCACGGCGGCTGAACCGTCCAGCGTGATCATCCCGCCGTTGTCGGCGATGACGTTCACTGCGCTGGTCGGCGTACCGGACAGGACAGTCAGGTCGTCGCTGTCGGCGTAGCCGTCGGGGTTCCAGTTGCCGAGAGTGGCCCACTCGCTGTCGCCCCCGCCGCCGTCCCACGTGCGGGTCGCAGCGCCGGCAGGAACGGACAGGACAAACACAACAGCACATACAACGGTCAAGATGAATCGACGTGAACGCAACATAACAGCCTCCTCTCCCAAAAAGGAAAAAGCCCCAATTACCTAACGCTTAACACCTAGCCGATTTAGATAAAAATCATTATATCATAGAATTGCTTATCTTCAAAGGAAATTCCTGTTTGTCAAACTGGCAAATTTTCTTTTCAGACAATACTATTATCGTAACATTTTATCGCTAATGTGTTTATAGAACAATGCCGGGACTCCGCGATGCTCCGTCCCGGCCTACTGGTTAGAGGGCGGGTTCTTCTAGCGGTTCGGGGCAGTGGTCTTTTCGGCCACAGTCGTCGCAATATCCGCCGGACCAGATTTCGTCCAGCATGTCGGTTACCGGGTCGATCAGGGTCAGTTCGTCTGTCCAGATGCCGGCCTCGAAGTTGCGGCGGCGGGGGCTTTTAGCGCCCAGTCCGGCGCCGGTAAGGTTGGCCGAACCAAGATACATCATCCGCCCGTCGGCGATGACGGCCTTGACGTGCACGCGCGGGCAACGACGCATGATGAGGTTGTCCGGAACGCTCTGTTTGAGCCGCTCGATCAATGGCCCGGAGGGCACGCCGCTGTGCAACAGTCGGACCTCGACGCCCCGCCCGGACAACTCGGCCAGCACCTCAAGGATACTCCGCGCACGACGCCGACCGGTGGGGATATGCACGTCCTTGACATTCGCCGTTGCAATGAACAGGCGATGCCGGCTGCGCTCGAGAACCTCGGTCAGGACGCCCTCAAGATGCTCGCTATTGAGAATCAACCGAATCACGGAAGAATATATCGGCAAAAAACCGGACGCAGCGCCAGCATAGCGAGCGTAATGTGCGAAAGTCGGAAGCGGATCGGCGTGAAACAGCAAGCCGGTCAAACAATTGTATTATCGGACATACGTCATTACAGTAAGCACGCCGGCGTGCTCGCTTCAGCGACGCATGTCCAGGCGATCTGTTACCACTTTTCGCATGAGGTTACGTGGCGCTGATTTGCCCGTCCAGAACTCGAACTGCGCCACCGCCTGGTTGACGAACATATCCACACCGGAGACCGTCAGGCAGCCTGCGTCCGAGGCTTCGCGCAGCAGGCGCGTCCGGACCGGATTGTAGATCGTGTCAAAGACGACCCTGGCGCGCGACAACACATCGGACGGGACGGGACTGGCGTCGATGTTCGGCGTCATACCGATTGACGTGCAGTTGACAATAATATCGTCCGCGATTTTTACGACATCATCCAGCGGGCGAGCGGTGCAGTCGAACTCATCGGCGAGTTTTTCAGCGCGAGAGAATGTTCGATTATAGATGGTTACATCGGCGCCGTAATGCGCCAGGGCCGCGACTATGGCGCGTGCGACACCGCCGGCGCCGATTACGGCGACTCTGCGCCCGCCAAGGTCTTCGCGTCCAATTTCCATAGCGGAACAAAGCGCGTCGATAGCTGCGGCGTAATCGGTATTCGTCCCGGACAATGAGCCGTCGGGCGCGATTGCGATAGTGTTAATCGCACCGATACGGACGGAAAGTTCATCGAGATACTCGTGGCACGGGCGTCCCGCCCGTGAGTCTGCCTGTGAATCTGTTTGTGAATCTGCTTGTGAATCTGTTTGTGAGCCGCACGGGCGAGATGCCCGTGCCACGGCGGCGATGGCGTTTTCCTTGTGCGGGATGGTTACACTGAAGCCGCGAAAGTCCGCCCACGGTGCGCCCGCGACGGCATCCATGAAGCGGGTAAAATTCTCCGCGCCCGGCTCAATCCGCAACGGCACGTACACCGCGCCAAGCCCCTCGATGGCAAAGGCGGCATTGTGTATTGCCGGACTCATCGAATGGGCGACAGGGCATCCTATGACGCCATAGACGCTCGTTGCCGCCCCGATCGACTCCCAGCGATACAGGTTCTTCATCTGCTCGACGGTCAACTGCCCCGGCGCGGATTCGGCGCCTTCGTTTAACGATGCGAACGTCCCGAACGCGCCGAACTTGCCGGCGAGGATTCGGCTCGCCAGGCCCGCTTCGCCCATCGCCAGCGCGATTGTCGGCTTACCGGTGTTTGACAGGATCTCCAAAGCCGCCAGCGCGTCTTCAGGCCCGGCGGCTGCGAAGACGATCTTGCAGACGTCGGCGTCCGAGGCGTTCAGTTCGGCGACAATTCTTCCCAGATCAGCGGGCAGGCCGGTGAAATCATGATGGCTGATGATGGTCGGGCCTTTGGGTCGATTGGACGGGGGCACGTCAAGTTCGACGTCGATGTAGTCGCACCCGGCGCGGACGGCGGCGGCGAGGATTTTCAGACGTCCTGATTCGTCGCCGGCAAACAGCCCCCCCTGTCGTTTCGGACGATAAGTAACAATTGCCGGCAGCGGTTTATCTTCGAGCAGCGTTTTCAGGGCGTTCTCATCCGGCGCCTCTGCAAGGTAATCCAGGCGGAACTCGACCATGTCCGCCCCGGCTCGGTTCGCCTTATCCATCGCTGCGCGCATTCGCCCGGCAGTCGGCTGGGTCAGCGGGACAATCAACGCCGTTCCGGATTGTCTTGTCTTCGCGGGCAAGGTCCGTCTCTCTCATCAGCGCCGGCGAGGCCGCCTGGGAGTTTTTCTCCTTGGGTCTTTGCGCGGCTTATCGCCGGGGATCGTTACAGCCGGTTCCTGCGCAGAGGTCGCCACGACGTTGACCACTTTCAGCACCGAAACCGCGAAGCAAACCTTCTTCGATTCAAACGAACTGTTGCCTGTTTTATTGTAGGCGGGTTTTGTCGGATTAACGTAGCGGCGTTTTTTCCGCAGACCGCTGTCCTGGGCGATTTTCTTCAGCCTGCGGTAATACTTGCCCGCCCTCGCCTTTTTCATCCGACCCGACTCGGTCCAGATTATCGAGAGTGTCTTTTCGAAGGTTATCAACCGGTGTTTCTGCTCGGTTTCGATCTTTTGCAGAAGCGCGTCATCGGCGACGGGGTCGTTCATGAGAACCAGTATCTGCTTAATTGTCGTTTCGAGCGCATTGACTGTCCTGTTATATTTGACGACGGCCCATTCTGCGGCTGCCTTTCGCCGGCGGACCTCGTTGCGGCGTTTGACCCGTGCCGGCGACTCCTTGACCGACGGCTTCGGCGGCGCCAGATCCGACAAATCCGACCCGGACAATCCGGGCATGGACTTGTATCGACAGTCATTCACAAGCAGGGCAAAAAGCGGTTGACTGAGCAGGTTCATAGTCTCGTCGGAAGACATCTTCAGCGGGCCGAGGATCTGGAAGGCGACGTACAACTTCTCCAGCGGCTCGGACGGGAGGGCCTTGATTACCTTTACAAGCGGGGCCGATGACTTGGCCGAATACTGCAATCCGGCGACAGTCTTGCTTGATGAAGGGCCTTTGTCGTCAGCGGCTGCGGCGAAGGTCTTTGCCTCGTCCTTCAGTGCGGTGAGAATCTTCTCGAATTCCGCATCCGTAACGGGCGTTTCCAGCGGCTTCTTAGCGTCGGCGACCGGAAGCATCACCGGCATCAATAGCAGCAGCAGTGTCTTTCGCACGTTTCAAACCTCCACGGTAGTGACCGGCATTGGTAGGGTGCGTAAGGTTCCGTTCCCTGCACACCCTACGGGCTAAGCATTATAAGAGAATATCGAATATTGAACGCGGAATTACGAATTTCGAAGTGAAAAAACACTTTTCATAAGGCGGCTTGACCAACGGTTTGTGTCTTTACTTCGAAATTCGACATTCTGTGTTCGTTATTCAAAATTCAATTTTTTCTGCTTCTCATTACCCCGCGTTGTCCTGTTAGTTAAGGTTCTGTTCCCTGCACACCCTACGGGCTACTATCTTTCCGAAAGTCCTTCATGGATTTTGTCATTTTCTTTTGTGTCGCCGGGGTCAGGACGAAGACACCGGGCGCGTCGCTGCCGGAAGCGTAAAGGCCCTTGGTTCCGACCGGTCCGGTCCGTGACAACTTCAACCAGAATTTCTTATTGTCGTCGGTCTTCATCGTTATTGTCATGGCGGGTTTATCCAGGCCGAAGCGTAAAAGGTTTGGCTTGGCGCTGTAATCGGCGAACCGGTCGGCCTTGAGCGCCGAAAGGTCGGACAGGAACCGCTTGATCTTTTCGGCATCGACCTTGACCAGCGTATCGGTGCTGTATCGCCAGACCTGTCCCGACCGGACGAGTTCCATCGAGGTTTTCTCCATATCCAACTTAACCGAGACGATCTTGCCGACGTCCATCTTTTTCAATACGGCCCTGTGGCGCATCTCGGCTGCGAATATATCGTAAAATTTCCCGTCAAGTTGACCGACGACGAACGGACCGGCCTCTTTTTCCATCCAGACGTAGGAGTCGCCTTTGTCTTTTATTACGACCAGCGAACCGGCTCGGCTTGTTCTGTATTTCACCGGCCTGGTGGAAGGCTGAGTCGCCGGTGCGGTGGCGGGCATACTCGTCGGGACGGGAGTGCGGCGGTAAAGCCTTACACGGATACCCCTGGCCTCGGCGAATCGCTTCGGCAGGATATTATTCAATACGACGATTTTATCGGCGCGGATACTCTTGAGAGCCTCCAGCAGTGCATCGACGTTTGCCGAGTCGGTCTCGGCGGTAACCGGAGCGGTGAGTTTGAAATCGGCGTCGCCTGTTTTTTCGACGGTGAATTTCCCATCCGGTCTGTCCAGATCGACCCGGACGATTCGGGCGTCGTCGGGCAGTTCGAATATCGTTCTGCTGCGGTAGGCAGGCGACGGGCGGGACAGTTTCGCCAGTTCGTCGGCGGTAACGACGGCGACGGATTTTCCGCGGGCGTCTTTGACGAACCCCATCTGCCTGCTGCTGCTTTCCCTGCCCAGCAGCATCGCGGACGTCTTGTCGCTTCGGCGGAAATGCAGCAGGATTTTACCCCGGGGCGGTTCCAGACCGAAGGCGGCCAGGGACGTCGGGGTGTCCCGGAACTGGCTGACTTTAAGGTCCCGGATCGACGAGATGAGTTCTTCGATGGCCTTGTCTTCGCAGTCGCCCTTGAACGGCGAAAGCATCCGCCATTTCCCGCCTGATTTTTCGAGCGTCGCCGACCCGCCGGTCGAGAGGGTAATCTCGATCCGCGAGATATCCTTTCCGGCGATGTCCATTACATGCCTGTCGCGAAGGTCTCGCAGTTTCGGCTGGAGTTTCTCAAGTTCGGATTCGGCCACCTGGAAGACCCACGGCTTCCCGGCGAGTTTTACGAAGACCTTTTGATTCGCAACGGACCCGAACGCCACGGAAATAATCTCCGGCTTTTTCGCCACGGTCGGTTTTGTCGTCGTGGTTTCCGTGGCGGTTTTCGGCTTCGGCTCCGACAGTTCGACCGTTACCAGCAGGCGAGGTTTGTCCAACCCGTAGGACCCGAGATCCTTTGGATTATCTTCAACGAATTTGACGGCGTGGATGTCGCCGACCGCCCGAAGAAGGCCCTTGACCTTTTCCTGATCGGCGCGGGCCGAAACCGGCGAGTCGATCGCCCATTTGTCGCCGGTCCTGATAAGCAGGTAATTTTCATCGCCCCGGACTTCCATACGCACCGCCCGGTCGGTATCGAATCGGGCGACGTACTTCTGACGATAATCGGTGAGCGTTTTATTGAGCGTTTTATGCAGGTCGGCTTCGACGACAAAGACGTGATTATCGCCGGCAATCTGCACGTAGGTTCGTCCCCCCGGCGGGGCCGGTGCGTTCCGCCCGACTTTTATCGTACAGGTCTTGCCCTTCTCGTCTGTGAAGGAAACGGTGTACAGCGGCGCCGACAGGCCCGTTACGTCGTCCTGGTATTGCGGATCGTCGCCGGCGTGCTTCTGGACGTAACGCAGACCGGAAACTATTGCAGCGACGGCGTCAACCTCCCATTCGGCAGCCGGCGCTTCTATCGGCTCGATGATGCGCCACTTCCCGTCCCGCCGGACGATGACGATCTTTTCGACCCCGGGACGCTCCATCGCCAGGCGATGAATCTTGCCGAAATCGCCCGCCAGCCGCTTGTCCGGCTCGATAACTTCTTCCGGCTTGTCCTGCCGACCGAACCAGTCGGTGTGAAAGTACAGCATGTAGCCCACACACAGAATCAACAAAATCAGCAGAATTATCGTCGTCTTGACATTCATCTCCCACTCCGTAACACGAATTATTACCACTAATTACACTAATTTATTCTAATTACACAAATTTATTCTAATTACACAAATTTTAACAAGAAAACCATTCGTGAAATTCGTAATAATTCGTGTAATTCGTGGTTCAATGTTCGCGTCGTGGATGCTTTATAACGGTGAATCCGGCGCCGACGGAGCCGGCGAGAACGTAATTGGTCCGGAATGACTCGATTTTGCTGCGCCGATAGGCGTTCGTATCGGTCGGAGCGGCCCTGGAGAGCAACCCTGCTATGCTCACCGGCAGATGCTCGAGTTCATTTTTCTTTACCGCCAGTCCGCCTTCCGGCAGCGGTAAGCACACGTAAAGCCTGTCGGCCCTGGGTTCGACGACGTTCTTTATCGCGTCAAAAAGTTGCTCGACCGTCCTCGGTCTGAACTTGTGAGGCATCTCGGCCATCCTTGCCCGCGCGACCGCCTCTGCTGTGCAGACGGTCAGGGAATACCGGCCGTCGGGAAGGTCCTTCGGAAGCGTTATCGAAACGGTTTTGACGGCGCGTTCGGCGCGGTACGGGCGGAGGGTTACCTGGGCCGTTACCTTTTCGCCGGGTTTATAGACGTTCCGGTCAATCGCGACCGAAAGTATCCCGGCCACCCGACGGACCGGACGGATCGCTACGGTAACGTTGATGGATTTCGGGAAGACCGGCTTGCCCAGCGGCGTGTTCATCATCGCCACCAGCGGGCGGGTCAGGTCGCTGACCGCCTCGGCGATGTCGCTGCCGCTGCTGATATTGGTCGATTTGTATCGCCCGAATTTCTCGAACTCGATATCGACGGCGTATTCGATGGTGTGGCGTTCGGGCACGGTGCGGTTGGCATAGACGGAATTGGCCACTACCAGCCTTGCCAGGACGGCAGTGAACCAGCGGTGCCGCAGCAGCCTGTAACTGAACTTCTGCTCGCCCGTCGGCCAGTGGCAGGTAACGGTCATGGGGATCATCTCGGCCTTCCGCCCGACTTGTCCGGATACGCCGGTGGATTCGTCGTGCGTCAGCGCGCCGGTGATCTTCAACGTCGAGCCGAGTTTGAAACTCGCCGACATCGATGAGATTACCGTGTGCACGTAGGCAGTGCCCATCGGCATCTGAACCGGCCCTTCGGCGAACATGGAGTGCCCGAAGGCCAGTACGCGGTCGCCGATAATCTCGGTTACAGTTCCGACGCCGGTCCAGTCCAGGTCCCCGCTGATCAGCGGGACCGATACGGACGAACCCGGCGCCAGGCGCGTGTTCTTCGCGGCGTCGGCCTCGGCGGCGCCGACGCTCCCGGCGCGCATTGGAACCAGACCCGTTCCGACGAAGACCTTTTCGGCCAGTCCGATCGTCCGCGAACCTGCGCCGGTCACCATAATCGGCGTCGCCAGCGGAATCAATCGGGGCGACGGACGGCGCAGGTTGCTTGCCGAATATCCCGTCGGGGCAGCCTGTTTTCGAGTCGTAAAAGGAGAATCATGAGCGGCGCGGTCCCCGGGGGTTCGCGCCGCCCGACTTCGCTTCGCAATCGCCATCGCCGAGAAATCAATCTTCTCAGGCAACAGGACGGCCCGGACAAGATCCGCATCCAATTCGCCTTTGCCCGCCGCGGCGGCGGGTTTGGGTTTCGCAACCGGCGCGCCCGGAAGCGGAACGCCCTGGATCGCAAGCATCTGCGTAATCGGCTGGATGCCGCAGACAGGCTCTTTCTGGAACGACCAGCCGTACGCAAGAGCGCCTATCATCTTGTGCTTTCCGTCGGCGGGGTCCTTGATGTATATCGGCGAGCCGCTCATACCCTGAATGATCCCCGACTTTTCAAGACCCAGCCCGCTCAATCGGCAGAGGATCACGTCCTGATGGGGATACCAGTTCCGCATGACGCTGACGACGATAACGTTGAATTTCTCGATCTTCGTCCCGGCCAGCACAGTCAGGCCGTATCCGGTCATCCCGCGCCGCAGCCTGGACTGGTGCATATACTTGTCGGACCGGGCAACGAACCGCCCCGCCCGACGGAGACGAGCGTCGATACTCTCGCCCTTACCGCCGACCGACTGACCCGAAGCGGGCAGAGGGGCAAACAGATACGCATAAGCCAAACACAACACCATTAACCATTTTTGCATTGTCAAACTCCTCGATGATTGTTTTCGATTCGGCAAATGCTACGAATTCGATCCCTCTGCGACAAGCGAATTCTGTTCCATTGTCATACCCATCGTTGAAAAGTATAAACACCGACACTATTATACAGGATTGTGGTTTATACTTCAGGGAGCGACGTATGAAAAGAAACGTGCTGGTTGTGAATTACCTTCGTATCGGATTGTATCTGGGGGCGGTGCTGATTTTATTATCCGGCGGGGCGTCATTCGCCGGCGGCGGGCCTGAGGGCGTTGCAGTTGTCGTCAACGCCGACAGCTGGGCCTCGATGGCGGTCGCCAACGAGTACGTCCGCCTGCGAAACATTCCGCCAAAAAATATAATCTATCTCAACCCCGGCAAATGGTGGGACTTCAAATCGACTGACGTCGATAAATTCCGCGATCACATCCTCAAGCCGGTTCTCAACAGGATTGGAGAGCGTGGCCTGGCCGCACAGATAGACGCCATCGTCTATTCCAGCGACGTGCCGTATCTCATCGCCGTCAGCAAGGACATGACCGGCAAAACTTTCAAAAAGCCCATCACCTCCACCGCGTCAATCACAGGACTGACGTATATGTACAGGTGGACGATACGCAAGCAGCCGGGCGACCCGGCAAAGCGGATATACGGCTACCTCTACCTCCGCTCCAACTGGTACTATCGGCAAAGAATCCGCGCCAGACCCTCAAGGCCCAAACTCGAGGACGAGCAGAAGAAAAACCTCGCCGACGCGAGAACACTGATCCGCCAGGAAAAATGGGCCGAGGCCGAGAAGTTGTTCCGCCAACTGATAAAAGAACATCCCGACGCCCAATTCATTCTGTATGACCTCGCCTGCTGCCTGGCCAGGCAGAACAAACCCGACGATGCGATGGAGACGCTGACGAAGGCCGTTAAGGCCGGCTGGTCCAACCGTCGGCATACGGAGACCGACAACGACTTCAAGGATATGCGGAAACGGAAGGATTTTAAAAAACTACTGGGCGAAATCCGCTCGCCGAAGGTCGGCGTTTTCCCGCCGGTCGGCTTTACCAGCCGGTATGGATGGAATCCCGCCGGGCAGATCGTCAGGAACAGGAGGACCGGACCGTCCCAGGGCTACGTGCTCTCGACGGTCCTCGCCGTTACCAGCGGGCGGGGCAACTCGGTCAGCGAGGCGATTCGTTCCCTCCGCCGCAGCGCCGCAGCCGACGGGACACGCCCGAAAGGGACGATCTATTTCATGGTCAACAGCAACGTCCGCTCGCGCGTCCGCCAGTGGGGTTTCGATTCGGTCATCGCCGGTTTGAAGGCGCTTGGCGTCAAGGCCGAGACCGTCAAGGGCGTCCTGCCGAGCAAACGCGACGACGTTATGGGTGTTATGGTCGGGTCGGGGAATTTTAATTGGCCCAAGTCCGGCTGCAGGATATTGCCCGGCGCCATCTGCGAACACCTTACCAGTTACGGCGGCGCGATGAGCCAGACTTCCGGACAGACGGCGTGCACGGAATTCATCCGCTACGGCGCCGCCGGCACCTGCGGGACCGTCAGCGAACCCTACGCCGTCCAGGCAAAGTTCCCTACGCCGTTCATGCACTTATTTTACGCGTCAGGCTGCTCTCTGGCCGAAGCGTTTTATCAAACGATTTCCGGACCTTATCAACTCCTGATAATCGGCGACCCGCTCTGCCGGCCGTGGGCGAAGATACCGACCGTTACACTCGCCGACCTGAAGGACAAAAAGGCCGTCAAGGGCGAAATAACCCTTACTGTCGCCGTCAAGGAGGCCGACATCAGAATCGGGCGGTACGAACTGTTCATCGACGGCCTGCGTAAGGCGATCCATCCGGCGGGAAAACCCTTCAAACTCGACACGACGAAACTCTCCGACGGCTGGCACGAACTCCGCATCATCGCCTTTACCGCCGACCGGATCGCCACGCAAGGCCACCTTGTTTCGGGAATCACGGTCAACAACAACGGGCGGAAATTGAAGGTTACTCCCAAACTGGCCTTAAACATCGTTCCGCTTGGCAGGCAGGTTCCGTATTCGTTGAGTCTGCCCGGTGCGAAGAAGATCGGCGTTTATCACAATTCGCGTGAACTGGCCGTTGTCGAGGGGGCCAAAGGCGACGTGAAGATTGATACCTGGCGAATTGGCATGGGGACGGTCCGGTTGAACGCGGTCGGTTTCATCGAGGCCGACGGCAAGACTGTTTCCGTCGCGGCAGCGCCGATCGAACTGACTGTCGAGCCGCCGGCGCGCCTGCCGGGCGTCAAACCGCCGAAGGGTAAAAATGTCGTCAAAGGCCTTCTGCTTACCTGTAAAGGCGGCGAAAAACCCGCCGTCGTAAAGGACCTGCGCGACAGGAAGGCCCTGATTACCGCCGCCGTCAGGAAGAATCAGTCCTTTAAGTTGGAGGCTTACTTCGACGTCCCGTCCGACGATACGTATCAGTTCCAGGTGAATTTCGACGGGCAATTGAAGATCGAGGTGAACGGTAAGAAAATTCAGGGGCCGAGGTCGGCCGTCCTTCGGCGGTGGGTGTACCTGCCCGTTTCGCTGAAGCGTGGCACGCACAAGTTCCGCGCCACAGGCAGGGCGACGAAGAACCTGCGGCTCGACATCCGCTTCGGCGGACCAGGCGCGTTCAGCCTGAGCGAAAAGAGATTCAACTTCCGCCACGTCGGAAAGGGTGGCACAGGTTTGTAACCTGTGCCACACACAGGTTGAAAACCTGTGCCACCTGCTCTGTGAAACCTTGACAAACGCGCCCTTTATTGTCTATAGGTTTAGGTTCACTGCCGCGGTGTATGGGGCGGGTGAAATGAAAATGCTTGCTGAGAACCCATGGCGGCATGAGGAATTGGGTGCGATGATAGACGTAAAGAACCTTACGAAGTACTACGGGCGGACGCTGGCGGTGGACAATATCTCGTTTAACGTCGATGCCGGCAGCGTCGTCGGCTTTCTCGGACCCAACGGCGCGGGCAAAACCACCACGCTTCGGATTCTGACGTGCTTCATTCCCGCAACCAGCGGCTCTGCAAAGGTGGGCGGTTTTGACGTATTCAGTCAGTCGGTCAAGGTCCGCAGCCGGATCGGGTACATGCCCGAGAACGTCCCTTTGTATCCGGAGATGCGCGTTCGCGAATACCTGATGTTCCGCGCGGCGCTGCGCGGCTTGCCGTCAAAACAGCGGTCGGCGGCGGTGGACCGGGCGGCCGAGCGTTGCTGGCTGATCTCGCCTGAGGACATGATGCGCCGCCGGATAGACCAGCTCTCCCGCGGATACCGCCAGCGGGTAGGCCTGGCCGACTGCCTGCTGCACGATCCGGAAGTGCTGGTGCTGGACGAGCCGACTATCGGGCTGGACCCGGCGCAGGTGCGGGAGATGAGGAAACTTATCGGCTCGCTCGGCGAGAAACACACCGTCATACTCTCCAGCCACATCCTCGCAGAGGTCGAGCAGGTCTGTAAGGAACTGATCGTCATATCCTCAGGACGGATCGTCGCGCAGGGCACGCCGGGCGAGTTGCGCAGACGTGTAACAGGCCCGTCACGGGTGATTGTCGAAGTCAAGGGCGGACAGCCGGAACTGATGGCCGCAGCGGTAGCGGATATCGACGGCGTACTCGATGTGCAATACACACGCTCAGGTAACTGGACACGACTGACAGTAAAAGGCGGAGAAAACGCCGATCTCCGACAGGACGTCGCCGCCCTGATAGCGGCAAAAGGGTATCATTTGAGAGAACTCAGGCGAGAGGTCAGCTCGCTCGAAGACTTCTTCGTGCAGATGACGTATGAACAGATTAGTGGGCAAAAGGGAATAGGGAATAGGGAATAGGGATTTGCCTGTAGGGTGCGGCAGGTTCTTTTCCCTGCACACCAGATAGGTGGATGGCGGTTTCGGTGCCTGCCTGTCGGCAGACAGGTGCAGGAAACAAAACCTGCACACCCTACGTTCTACGAGGAAAAGTGATGCGTAAGATAGTGATACTGGCGCGGCGTGAGTTATCGGCGTATTTCTACAGCCCGATGGCCTATGTAATTGCCGCGCTGTTCCTGCTGCTGGTGGGTCTGATATTCCTGTGGGGCGTGCGGGTGCCGTTCCTGAAATTCGAGATAGAACCGGTCTTCCGCAGCGGAGCCGAGTCCACCCTGCGCCCGCTGTTCGACGTGCTGGCTTACGGGCTGGCGGTGGTCGTACCGCTGCTGACGATGCGACTGGTGTCTGAAGAGTTCCGCTCGGGAACTATCGAGACGCTTATGACAGCGCCCGTTACGGATGCCGCCGTCATTCTCGGTAAATTCCTCGCCGCGATGGTGCTGTACCTGCTGCTGCTGGCGGCGACGGGCGTTTTCTTCGCACTGGTGGTGGTCTTCGGCAAACCGGACTGGGGCGTTGCGGGCATGGGCTATATCGGGATGGTCCTGCTGGGCGCCGTCTATATCTCCGTCGGACTGTTCGCATCGACACTGACGCGGCACCAGTTGGTGGCCGGGCTGATCGGCATCGCAATTCTGGCGTTCTTCACTGCCGGGTTGTACCTGGTGGTCCTGGCGATACCGCCGGAATATTCCCAGGTCGTCGCCAAGGTTAACATTATCACCCACTTCGCGGATTTCTCCAAAGGCGTCTTCGACACGCGGGGGCTGGTGTTCTTCGTAACGGTAACGGCCTTTTTCCTGTTTATCAGTGTGAAGGTCCTGGAGTCCAGGCGATGGCGGTAAAGAAGAAAAATACGGATTCCGATCCGTCCGGCCCGAAGAAGACTCGCGAACGCGACATAAGGTCTTCGCGCCGCGCAGCCGGGGTCAGTGTGGCGATAGCAATCGTGGCGGCGACGGCGCTTCTGATAGTGATTAATGTCATCAGCGATAAAAAGAACTATCGCTGCGACGTTGAAACCCTCGGACGATACCGCTTGAGCGACGCAGCCGCGCGTATCCTGGACCAGATGGACCAGCCCATCCGCCTGACCAGTATATATACCTCCACGGAATCCGACAGGAAGCCCCAGGATTATCTGCCGCGCGTGCGCGATTTGATGGCCGAGATCGCCCGACGGAAGGACAACATTATCGTCGTCAATGTTACTTCCGATCGCGAAAAGGCGGAGGTTCACGCCCGCCTGCGAAAGAACCTGGACGAAGCGGCGTCCGGTCACCGCAAGGTTATAATGGATTTTCAAATCCTCGCCGGCATACAAGGACCGCAGTTCGAGCAACTCACCCGGCAGTGGCAGGCGTATTCGTCGAAAGGCTGGCTGGTGCAGTTCGCAATGCCCAAGCTCGCCGAGGCCGCGATGACCGCCGGAAGGGACGATTTACGCACGACGTCGATGGAACTTCGACAGAAACTCGCCGACGCCTCTCTTCCGGATTATCCCGGCATGGTTCGGCATCTCAGCGAAACGCTTAAAAAACTCCGGGACAGCCTGGAGAACTTGAGCGTAGGATTGCGGCAACTTGCGTCACTCCCAAAAGAGGCTTCAAAATCCCGCCCGGAACTGATTGAGGCCGCTGATAAGGTTATCGTCGCCATATCCAGGGCCTCCGAAAAGCTCGGCAAGAAAGATACGCCAGTTCCGGCCGACCCGTCGGCGGCATTGAAGGAGTTTATCACCTCGGTCCGCGCCGTTACCGGCTCGGCCGAGTCGGCTGCAAGAAGGCTGGAAAAATTCGCAGGAAACGGTTTCGCCCCCTACGCCCGTTCATGGCGGACCGTAAGGGGAACCCTTCCAGACCGGTACCGCCGTCTGGCGTATATCGCAACCGGTATGGCCGAACAGGCCAGGGGTATTCAACTGGCGGCGAAGGTCGAATTTCAGAAGAAGCACATTCCGCAAATTCGGGATGGGATGCTGAAATTTGACGCCGAGGCACGAAGAATACGCTCCGCCGTTGAAAAACTGCTTAAAGATTTGACCGATCTCGATGAACCCACCAAAGAAATATTCGCCCAGGCCGGTAAGGACGACTACCTCCAGGCGATATTAAAACCGCTCAACGACCTGCTTGCCCGCGCCGCCGGCGCCGGTCCGCTGGACGAACAGAAAGAACTGATCCAGAAGATAAAGCAGGACAACGTCGTACTGGTGGAAATAGGCTCCAGGACAGGCGTAGTGGGCTTCGACGAGGTCTGGCCTCTGGCGTCCAGGCCGGAAATGGGGCGCATAGGCGACAAGGCCAAAAAGCCCAAGCGAGTATTCTACGGCGACATGGCCATCTGCACCAGGATACTGTCCCTGGCGTCAGACCCGTTCGCCGAGGTGGTCCTGACCTATTTTGAGCAAATTCCTCCGCAGTATCTCCAGCGGCGTCAACCGACCATAGTCGGGTCGATTTATTCAGGCTGGTTACAAACTGTCCGCGAGCGCCTTGAGAGGGCGAATCTGAAGATATCCGAATGGAACATCGCCAAACAGGACTCTCCGCCCAAACCGACCGACAACATCAGGCAGGTATTGCTGATCCTTCCGCCGCCGGAGCCGTCGCCGATGCCGCCGATGCCGGGCATGAAGATACCGCAATGGAGTCCCGACGAAGTCGAGAAGGTCCGGAAGGTTATCGCCGGCGGCACGCCCGCGGTGTTTCTCGCCGGATACGTCTTTCCGCGGTACACGAGAGGAATTCCACTCCCCGGGTATTACGGCTTTTCCGAATACCTCCGGATCGACTGGAAACTCGACGTCAAAACCTCGCTCCGGGTGATCCAGGCAAAGGCCGACCCGCTCAATCCCGGCGAGTTCAAACTGCCTATCCACACATGGAGGCACATGCGACTGTCAACCTTCACGGACCATCCGGTCGGCAGACCGCTGAAGGCCCGGCGGATGTACCTGTTCAATGCCTGTCCCATCGTAAAGGCTTCCGGAAAAGCCGGTTCGCCGACCGGAACCGCGCCCGCCCGCAACGAGCCGAACGTGGAAGTCAAGGACATCCTTATCGTCCCGAAACACCGCAACGAAATGTGGGCCATCTCCGACATCGAAGCGTTTATTATCAAAGTGAAGAAGAGGAAACCTCTCGAACCCGACCGGAAGGAGATAGGCGGCGACCTGCTTGGGCCTTTTGCCGTGGCGGTGGAGGCGAGCAGGAAAATAAAGGGCAAACAGGCCCGCATCATCGTCCTGGCCGCCGCTGACAGCTTTACCGACTACTACTTGCAGGACACCGTGATGCTCTTCAGGGAAGACGGAACCATCGACCCGGAACCTCCGCCGACAGGCAACGTTGACCTCCTGATTAACAGCGTCTATCATCTGATCGGTAAAGGCGAATATATCGGCGCAGGACCGGCCATTATCGAACCGGTCGAAATCGCCCCGAAAACGATGGTCGTCGTGAAAATCCTCTTCGGACTGGCCTGGCCGGGGCTTATGTTCGCAATCGGAGGAGCCGTAGTGCTTCTGCGCAAACGATAGCATCGTAACCGGTAGTCAGTAGCCCGTAGCCGGCAGGTGGCGCGGTCAAACCGAACGCCCGCCTGCCCTTCGGGTATAAGCCTCAGGGGCGAGAACCGGCAGAAAGTCAGGCTTGTCCGTGATGCCGCAGGACCACGGCCAAGTCTCCGACTTGACCGTGCCACCCACCGGCTACTGACTACGGGCTACGGGCTACTAATGTATTGAAAGGGAATGGATAATGATCAAAGTTGTTACTTTCGTATGTGTACTGGCGGTTGCTGTAACGTCACTGGCCGTCAAACCGGTAACGTGGACTCATTCCACCGAAGCAAATTTCTCTGCCGGTGAATTGAGCAAAACAGTCGTTACCTCTCTGGGCGAGGTCAAACTCGCCCGCGCGCTGGAGACGCTGGTCAAACCGGCAAAGAAGACAGGGATGATCTCGACGATTGCCATCGCCTGGCGGGGCGAGGTCTATGTCGCAGCGGCGCCGCAGGCGACGGTCTATCGCCTGGAAAACGACAAACTCGTCAAGTTCGCAAAACTGCCCGGCGTCCTGGTGCGGAGCATGACCTACTCCGGCGGCAAACTCATCGCCGGAACATGCGGAAAAGAAGCGGGCCTCTATCGGATCGACCGCAAAGGCAAAGTCAAAAAGATATGGACCGATAAGAAGGTCGCTTCCGTCTGGTCCGTCCTGCCGGGCCGGCGAGGGTCGTTCTACGTCGCCACAGGGGCAGAGGGAAAGGTCTATCACGTCAAGTCCAACGGCAAAGCGACGGTCGTCTATGACAGCGACGAGAAGAACATCCTTTCACTTACCGCCGCAGCCAGGGGCGGCCTGTTATACGCAGGCACGGGTGAGAAAGGGCTGATAATCGAGATCGACCCGGCCAAAAAGAAAGGCCGAATACTCTACGACGCGAAGGAAACTGAGATTTCCTGCCTGATAGTCGATGCCGACGGCGTGCTGTACGCAGCCACGTCCGATTCGTCAAAGGCCTCTGCCGACGGGGAAGCACCGTCGGGCGAAATAAAAGGCAAACCGGATAAAACCACTCCGACCAGACCCGCCCGCAAGCCTGCTTCCAAACCGGCGATCAAAACGACCGCTCCGACCCGGCCGGCAGCCCCGAAAGTCGTAAAGCCGCCTGTCAAGCCCGTCAAAGAGAAAAAAGCAGTTCCGGTCCTCCCGGCCCCGACGACCGGACCGGCCGATAACAAATCCGTATTTCCGATGACCATCTCCACCATGCCGGGAGAGGATTTGAAGCGACTTATCAAGAAGCGGGTCATACGCTACAGGCTGGTGGGAAAACCGCCCGCTGAGACAAAAAAAGCCCCTGCGCGCAGGCAGGTTCCGCCCGAGATAATGAAGCGAATTGCCGCCGCCAGGAGGGCGGCTTCGGCCAGGCGTCCGACTCCCACCAAGCCGCCGTCGGGCAAGGGCAACGCCGTCTATCGCATCGACAGGGAAGGTTTCGTCAGGCCGATTTTCCGCCGACCGGTAACCATTCTGTCGATGACCATGCTGGACGGCGCGCTGATGCTCGGAACCGGTCACGGCGGGCAGGTTTTCACCGTCGATACCGACGGCGAGCAGATTTGCGCGGTAGTGAAACTGGACCCGAAGGACGTTACCGCCCTGACCGCTGATACCAAAGGCCGGCTTTATATCGGCACAGCCGGGACCGGCGGGCTGTTCGCGCTGGGAAAAGGTTTTGCCAAAAAGGGCACGCTCATCTCGAAGGTCTTCGAGGCCGCCCAGATTGCCAGGTGGGGAACGATGAGCGTCCGAGCCGATATTCCCCCCGGCTGTGCGATAACCATCGCTACGCGGAGCGGAAACGTCGCCAAGCCCGACAAGAAAACCTGGTCGGACTGGTCGGTCGAGACGATGGTCGTCGGGACGGGTTGGTTCCCCATAGCCTCGCCTGCCGGCAGGTTCCTCCAGTACCGCCTGACGCTGGCGAGCGACGGGAAGGCGTCTGCCGCCATTGACCGGGTCGCCCTGGTCCACCAGGTAGGCAACCTTGCGCCGGCCATCTCCTCGGTCGCCGTTGCCGTCAGTTCCAAGCCTTCGCCCGGCAAGGCTTCCGGCTCGCCGAAGCGGTTCCGGATCATCCAGGCAAAGGCCGCCGACCCCAACGGCGATGCGATGCAGTATGAAATGCATTTCCGCCGGGTCGGGCGACAGAAATGGATAAAACTTATCGAGAAATCCGCCAAGCCGATGTATGCCTGGGACACGCGGGCAGTGCCCGACGGGACCTACGAAGTGCGAGTGAAGGCCTCCGACAGTCCGGCAAATCCGCCGTCGTCTGCTCTGACGGCGTCGCGAATCTCACGGTTGATTATCGTCGATAACTCGCGCCCGAAAGTAACCGACCTCGCCGTCAAAAAACTCGGTAAGGGAAAAGTCAGCCTCACCGGCAAAGCCACCGACGCGCTCAGCCGAATTCGCCGGATCGACTACGCCGTCGATACGAATGAAAAGTGGATTCGGCTCCAGGCGGACGACGGTATCTGCGACTCGCAGAAGGAAACGTTTAAGACGACAATAACCGACCTCGAAGACGGCGCCCACCGAATCGCCGTCCGCGTTGTCGATGAATATTACAACGTCGCCTATTCGTCGGTGGAGGTAACAATCGGAAAGTAGGATCATGAAAACACACGTTGTAACACTGATTACAGGCGACGGTGTCGGTCCGGAACTTGCTGAAGCCGCAAGGCGATGCGTCGAGGCGGCGCTGGAAAAGACGCCGGGCGCCGGCGGCGTCGAATGGAAGGTATGCCAGGCCGGTCTTGACGTGATGGAGACAGAAGGCTCGCCCATGCCCGAAGCGACCATCGAATCGGTCCGCAACACAGACGCGACGCTCAAGGCCCCGGTTACCACCCCCATCGGCAAGGGCTTCCGCTCGGTCAACGTCCTGCTGCGACAGACGCTCGACCTGTACGCCTGCCTCCGCCCGTGCAAGTCTTACCCCGGCGTCCGAAGCAAGTACGATGACATCGACCTTGTCGTCGTCCGCGAGAACACCGAAGACCTCTACGCCGGCGTCGAGTTCGAGAAGGGCCTGCCCGCAACGGCCAAAGTTATCGAGGCGATCAATCGCCTCTCGACCGACAAAAAAATCAAGACCGGCCCCGCGACCACGGGCGTATCCATCAAGCCCATCAGCATCGAAAATTCCGAGCGGATCGTCCGCTTCGCCTTCGACTACGCCCGCGCCAACGG